>NZ_DDGR01000037.1:0-95425 GCF_002337775.1 Sphingobacterium sp. UBA1897 | reverse complement strand
GGCGTATTGTGTCGTAGTTTTGAGTCAACAAATAAGAACAACAGAACTAACACAATAAAAAAAGACATTATGAACCATCATGAGTGTATTCAAAAGGCACTCATGATAGCTTTATCATCAAATAAAAAACAAATAATTTCGAGAAAAAACGCTAGTAAAAACATTCGCAGCAGCAGCGCTAATCGCAGTATCTACTTTCGCTATGGCAACTGAAGGACCTGGAGCAAAAGCAACAAAAGCAAACGTTAACCTTTCCACAGCAGACTTGGCACTCGATCACTATGTTGCGGTAACTACGGAGGGCGAATCAGCAGGAGTAGAGGAGTTATTCGCAGAAGATTTCAATCAAAAGATCCAGGCCTCCAATGCACAGTCTAACAACCGTAGTGCCGTAGTTAAACTATTGAAAAAGCAAAAAGGAGGGAAGCTGAACTGTACAGTAAGCACAGACATTTTAGAAGAATCGGCAGACTATATGGTCGCTAAAGTGACCTTGAAATTTGAGAACTTCACCAAAACAGATTTAGTTACCTTGGAGCGTGTGGGTAATGACTGGACAGTGTCCAAATCAATCAATTCGTATAAATAGAACTTTACAACTTGTGGTTTGCCAGTAACAAAAGACAAACCACTAGTGGATCATCTATTTAATTTTAGTTTAGAAGCCAGGTCGTGAAATCTGGCTTTTTGATTGTTATTTACGAACACTTAATCTTTTTGTATTTACAATCTGATCATTTGTGTTTTTAAATTCAAGAATATAGTTGCCAGGCCTTAAATATAGAAATTCCTTTGTGTTTTTGATGAAAAGCTGGTCTGCTGGTATTCGATGTCCTTGTTTTTCGTCTGCATAATAAGCTTGAACAAAAATCCCTTTTTGTCCGTGCGTATCTAGCTGTATTGACTTTGTAAGGTTATTATCTGACAAGTATTCAGGGCGACTATTTGGAGTTAGATAGCGAGGGTAAAAAAGTGAAATATCCACGAAGTCATCATGCCAGGCTGTACCGTCTTTTAAAGCGACGACAGGTTTGCTAAAGCTAAACGAAACAAACTTGTTTACGGTAAGGAATTCGTCCGTTTCAAATTGGGAATAATATCGTTCAATATGTCGAGTTTGTGATATTGTTAAGGGGTCGATATTGGTCATTTCTTTAAAGAACTGAGCCATTTTTTTCCAGTTGGTTCGTGTATTTTCATGGATATGGTCATATCCTGCATACACAAGCAGTTTCGCATCAGGATCAGTTTTTAGCAATTTTGCTAGGTTGACGGCTTGTAATGAGTCGCGCATGCGATTACTATTTGTATTGTTGGCGTCATAATTTATCAATACAAAATTTTGTCGCAATGCTTCCCTGATCATTTCTGCGAAAAGGGGCTCATGGCTATAATAGCCTGTTGTATCTGTAACGGTTCGTGTCGTGTTAATGTTTTGATCAGCAAGGTCTTCAATAGCTAAATATTTAAAACCTAATTTGCGAAACCCATTTAATAATTGAGCTGCAAATGTGCGATGATAGGGAATATTATGAGCTTCGTTGATCATGACTACTTTTTCATTTTTGGCCTTTTTTAGGATGAACTTTCTGGCATCGACAAAGTCGTGCTGCTTATAAAATTTGCTATCATATTTTATTTCATCGTTTTTGAGCGCGTGGACATATTGCTGATCCCAATAAAATCTGGAGCTATCATAGTTGCCGATAAAAGAATGATAGGTAGATTGGAGTTGATAAAAAAGAGATTTCGTTCTTGCATCCATGCTATCCACTGTTAGCTTGTTGAATTCCTGGATAGCTATCTGGTAGTTTTCTGGATGCTTTTTAAAAAGTTGGTCATTGAGATCAAATAATTTTTGCGTTGTGATTTGTCCTGAGACTAAGTCGCTAATTATAAGTAGGAATAGCGTGAAAAATATCTTCATAACTAGTTTTTTAGTTTTATAACTAATATATTAGTTTGAATCCTGCTTTCAAAATTAATCTGTTAGAAATTGGATTCCACCGCTGAATTTGCCTTCGAACACCATGTTGCGGTAAAGACCGAGGGAGAATCAGCAGGCGTAGCGCATAGTTACCTTGGAGCGCGAAGGTAATGACTGGAAAGTCTCCAAATCGATCAGTTCGTATAAATTAGGAGCCATCCCTTACAAATAGATAAGTTGTGAAGCCATGTCGTGAGGTGTGGCTTTTTCTATTTTATGTTGTTTTCAAGTCTGAGGTAAGTAGAAGACTTCTCTGCAAAATTGGAGGCTGAAATAGTTTAGAAAATTATGTATTATTGCTAGCGTACATATTATGCAAAGTAGTTTTACGATGAGACTAAAATTTCTCCTTGTTATTTTGGGGCCAAGCTTTTTGCTTTTTTCTTGCAAAAACAAGAGTTTAACAAATTCCATTTGGAAAAATTGTGGCGATAATAGTGACCTACAGGATATCCTTGTGTTTAATGATACGAGTAATTTCGTACGGAATGATACCATCTATAGCAGGCTGGTTATTGACTCCCCAATCGCTGTGATTAACCGGATTGATAGCTATTATGGCGAAAGAAGGTTATATCTAAATAGGCTTTCTGATCAAAAAACCTATAGGTACTGTGAGCAATAATTGACCATATTAACATGTTTTAATTTATGCAACCAATAATGATCAACAGTATAATGTCGGTTTAAGAGTGAAAAAAACTAAAAATTGGCCATTCTTATTTATTGTATTTTTATTGGTTTTGGCAATTGTATATTCACGGTTAATTACTCATTCGATGATTATAGGGAAATATTATTTTAAATATCACGAATGTACTGCTATGGGGGATTTACCGAAAAGCGATGATATGCTTACTTTGCTTGATGAAAATAAATATAGAAGTTCTTACTGGGGAAATGGGGAATATCGTATAGAATATGATTTTTTTAGAACACTATTAGTTTTAAGCAATTCAGGTGGGACGGTCTCAAATGAGTTAGAAATAAAAAAAGTTGGAAATAAGATCAATATTGTATTGGATGATACCTGTAATTTTTTTTATGAAAAGGCTGATTCGAAGATATCGGATTAAATAGGAGAAATTATTCTGTACTTTTAATAAAAAAAGTAATTAAGACCATTACAAAAGCACTTATGCGAATGAATAAGCAATGAGTACATAAAATGAAGTTAACTAATCAAAATACGCAATTTATTAAATTATTACCTATAGGGGTTTATTTTACATGCCTTGTTCAAATTTGTATCGGCTTTTTGGCCGGCTATCCGTTTAGTTTAGTCGTAATTTTTTTCGTGTTGATATTCCTTTTATATGTATTTCTTGTCAAGAAGTTAGGATTATATTATAAATTGGATGATTTATCCTATGAAAACGATGTGTTTTTTACTTCGAAACTATCAAAACCATTTACTGTAAAAGATATTGATATCATTAAAAATTTGAAAAGCGGAGAGATTACTAAAGTGATCTTAAAAGACGGAAGGGTCTATTACTTTATTTTCAACTCCGAAGAAAGTAGAACCTTTCTCTGTAAAAGCGGGGATTGAGACCGTTTGTAAAAATTAGGTTTTGGATATCTTGGAAAGTATCCAAATCAATCAATTCGTATAAATAGTATCTAATAACTGGTGGTTTGTGAGTTCAGGCAGACTATAGACCACTAGTAAATCATGTGTTTATTAAGGTTACGTCGGGAGATGTGGCTTGATTTAATTACAGTCGAGTGTAAATTTTACTTCTGTGCGTGTTACGAGTGTAAAAATAGTAAAAAAGCACTCCTGTTTTTTGTTTAGGTGTAAAAAATGCTCTTATTTTACTTCACCTCCCCATTCCCGCCATTCACCGAGTTTTCCTGAGCGTTAGTCTAAAGCCCATAGGCTAGGGCCTATTGTGTTGTAGTTTTGAGTCAACAAATAAGAACTAAAAACTAACACAATAAATAAAGACATTATGAACCATCATGAGTGTATTCAAAAGACACTCATGATAGGTTTATCATCAAATAAAAAACAAATAATTTCGATAAAAAACGCTAGTAAAAACATTCGCAGCAGCAGCCCTAATCGCATTATCAACTTTCGCAATGGCAGCTGAAGGACCGGGAACAAAATCGGCAAAAGCAAACGTTAACCTTTCCACAGCAGACTTGGCACTCGATCACTACGTTGCGGTAACGACAGAAGGAGAATCAGCAGGCGTAGAGCAGTTATTTGCAGCTGATTTCAATCAAAAGATTCAAGCTTCCAATGCGCAGTCTAACAGCCGTAGCGAAGTGGTTAAATCCTTGAAAAAGCAAAAAGGCGAGAAACTAAACTGTACAATAAGCACCGATATCATCGAGGAATCGGCAGAATATATGATTGCTAAAGTAACTTTGAAATTTGAGGATTTCACCAAGACTGATTTAGTTACTTTGGAAAGTGTAGGCAATGACTGGAAAGTATCCAAATCAATTAATTCGTATAAGTAGTATCCAATAACTGGTGGTTTGCCAATCATAAAAAGACAAACCACTAGTGAATCAAATCTTTAAATTTAGTTTAGAAGCCAGATCTTGAAATCTGGCTTTTTTATGTCAAAAGGGCCTGATTCTCATCAGACCCTTTCTCTTAGCGTTTATCTGTACAGTAATTTTTATGTTTCCTATCGTTTCCTCTTTTTTGTTTCGTCATCCAATGTTTTTAAAGACTATTGGATTTTCACTGTACGACGCCAATTTTTATGTTGAACCTTTCTTTCGAAAGGTAGCTTGTAGCCGTTTTGTATAGTAGGAACAGTTGTCGATTTGAAATAGTTTTATTGGAGTGATTTTTTTTTATAACAGGATATTTACCATGAAAGAGGAATTTGCAAAAGAAAATTGGCTAAAAATAATTGACCGGTCGAATAGCATTAGGGATTTGATTGAAAGTCAGGATGATTGAAAATGGCTTATATTCTATAATTCAGCTATGGAGAAAGCTTATAAATTGATTCCCCAACAATTAGTAATTTTATTTAGACCTGCAATTTTGTAAAGAGAATGCTGGGCTCATCCGTTCAACATCTACCGATCACTATAGTTCGACCTGGACTATTATGGTTAGCGGCTTCTGTTTGTCCATGTTGTAAAATATAAAATTCTGATTTTAGCAATTATGAAAATCTATTGTTCGAGGATGGGTTTAAATAACTTTTATAGGGGTCTTGTTCGTACCTGCTTCGTACAGCCTTCGGATCAGAACATGTAGGGTTCGATTGTTGACTAGTCTCTGAACAGTTTTTCCCTGTTCAGAGACTGTACAAGGTCTGTTGGGTGTTTGTACATTATCTGTAGTTGATCCGAACGTGGTACGAATCTGATACGAAGCAGGCTCACCTCTCTATTCCCGCCATTCACCGAGTTTTCCTGTCTATTAGTCTAAAGTCCATAGGCTAGGGGCCTATTGTGTCGTAGTTTTGAGTCAACAAATAAGAACAACAGTAAGAACAACAGAACTAACAATATAAAAAAGACATTATGAAAACGCTAGTAAAAACATTCGCCGCAGCAGCCTTAATCGCAGTATCAACTTTCGCTATGGCAGCTGAAGGACCTGGAGCAAAAGCAACAAAAGCAAAGGTTAACCTTTCCACCGCAGATTTCGCTTTAGAGCATTATGTTGCGGTAACGACTGAAGGAGAATCAGCAGGAGTAGAGCATTTATTCTCAGCTGATTTCAATCAAAAGATCCAAGCTACCAATGCGCAGTCTAACAGCCGTAGCGAAGTGGTTAAATCCTTGAAAAAACAAAAAGGCGAAAAGCTAAACTGTACAGTAAGCACAGCTATCATCGAGGAATCGGCAGACTATATGGTGGCTAAAGTGACATTGAAATTTGAAAACTTTACCAAGACAGACTTGGTGACTTTGGAGCGTGTGGGCAATGACTGGAAAGTATCTAAATCAATTAATTCGTATAAGTAGTATCCAACAACTAGTGGTTTGTCAGCTCAGGCAGGCTACAGACCACTAGTGAATCATATGTTTAAGTTTAGTTTAGAAGCCAGGTCTTGAGATCTGGCTTTTTTGTTTTGTCATGCAATGTGCGTTACTCGTTGATTGCCGATCAAGGTTTTAGTTCAAAAAAGTATGTTAGATGATTGGTATGAGATGAAGAATAAGCCGATAATTTTAAATTTGTAATGATGATGGATAAAAAAGAACTTATTTTAATGATTGAAATTCAGTTGAAAAGCTTTATAGATTCCAAAAGACCGAAAGATGTAGAAGTGCGCAAAAAATTGGATTTTGGTTATTCGTGGGATGGACAAACGGCTTTACTGTTTGAAATTAGACCACAATGGAATGACCCATCGAATATTTTAGAATTACCGTTTGCAAAGCTTCGCTTTGTGAAAGCATCTAAAATTTGGAAACTCTATTGGATGCGAAGATCGGGCAAATGGGAGGCTTATGAACCGGAGCCCGAGAGTACTAATCTGCAATTATTGTTGGATGAAATAAATCATGATGGATATGCATGTTTTTTCGGATGATAAGCTTCATGAAAAATTATTTCCTCCTATCTTTTTTATGGCACCACGATAGTATTGTTTTCATTCTTTTGAACCATCCCATGCGTTAGTGACGTTACATTGACTGTTAGCGTTGAATTCATTGTTATTTTATGGTTGAATAAGATAGTTTACGAAACGGTATTTCTGATATTGTTACAATTAGGTAAGTTGTTTTAAAATTACACTCCGCACTGTTCAATTCTGGCTAAAACGAGACTCGTGATGTGAAATTTAATTCAAGACTGAATTCTCTATTTTTAAATGCTCCAGTTTTTAGGGAGAGGTCAATGCCCGAAGATCTGACTGTAAATGACAGGAACTTCAAGTTAGGAAAAGGATTAGGAAAAGGTTTAGGGAAAGAAATAGTTGTAAGTGCTTGCTCAGAATTTCCGACATACCACTTAATTTGGCGCAATCGAAGGTAAATACTATACGATAGATTGTTTTGTTGTAACAAATATTTGCTAAATTTGTTACAGATTAAATGGTTTTTAATGTCAGAAACATCTAGAAATAAGATAGAAACAAAGATTTTTAAGTCTTCTCGCGGCGAATTTTTTTTCGCAGCTGATTTTAAGAATTATGGGACACCAGAGAATATCAGGTTGACACTTTTCCGCCTGGAGAATGATGGACTTATTGAAAGATTGGCTCATGGTATTTATATTAAACCTAAAAAGGACCCTTTATTGGGTACAATATATCCTAGTGTTGAAGAAATTGCTAAAGAAATTGCAAGGCGAGACAAAGCTCGTATTGCTCCGACAGGTGTATTAGCGTTGTATTTATTAGGGCTGACTACGCAGGTGCCGCTAAAAGCCGTTTATTTAACAGATGGTTCACAGCGGGATATTAAAATAGGTAAGCGTACAATCAAATTTAAACGTACTGTACCCAAAAGCTTTGCGATAAAAGATGATTTATTACAGTTGGTTGTTTCAGCTTTTAAAGAACAAGGTCAAGAGGGACTTTCTGAAGAATTCTTAAGCATGATCAAACATTCAGTCAAAAAGATAGAAAAACAAATTCTTGATTCTCAGTTGAAATATGCTCCAGTATGGATCCAGAAAGAAATAACTAAGCTTTACCAATCCTAAAATTATGTGGTTAAATCTTAAGACAGAACAAAAGAGGCTTGTATTGGATCAATTGAGCAATATAATGGGATTGCCAGCTTTTGTTATTGAAAAGGATTGGTGGGTGTGTATTGTTCTGAAGGCTGTTTTTGCAACAAGATATGCAGAGTCTATTATTTTTAAAGGCGGTACGTCTTTAAGCAAAGCGTATCAGTTGATAGACCGTTTTTCAGAAGATATCGATTTAATTATCGATCGACATCTATTAGGTTTCGATGAATTAGATTCGAAATCTCAAATCAAAAAACTAAGGAAGGCTTCTGGAGGTTTTATCGTTAATGAGTTTAGGGAAGAATTGATCATCCAATTGGAAAAACTGGGAGTTTCCAAAGAGTTCTATGAAATTCGTTATAATGCCCATGTAGACGATACCAGCGATCCCAATACGCTGGAAATTTATTATCAGCCTGTGACCCCTGTTGGCAATGTTTACATTCAACAGAGAGTCCTGCTCGAAATGGGAGCGAGATCACTGACAGAACCATTTGAAACGCAAGAGGTCGTATCTTTTATAGACAACCATTATAAAGATCAAGACTTTATTCAACCAGCCTTTAATGTTCGGGTCGTAATTCCTACGCGGACTTTTATAGAAAAGGTTCTCTTACTACATGAAGAGTTTTCGAAGCCGGTTGACAAAATCAGGACAGATAGACTTACTAGGCATTTCTATGATATAGATCGGATTATGAATACTGATTTTGGGGAAAAAGCCATTGCTGACGAAGAATTATTTAACACAATAGTTCAGCATCGCAAAACAGTCACTCCAATACGAGGAATTGACTATTCCAACCATCGAAAAGGGAGGTTAAGTATCCTTCCGACTGACGAGGTAATAAAAGAGTGGGCAGCGGATTATAAAACCATGCGTGAAAATATGATAGTGGGAGAAAGTCTAACATGGGAGGAACTTCTAATAAGTATCAGAAAAATTCAAGATAGCATGAATCGTTAAAGGGCAGAATAACGAAATATTCTAAGCGATTAAGAAATATAGTCACGATAAAATAACCTTTACATATTACAACAATCTATATGATTCTACTAAATTTTTAGACGCTTTTGATATTATAACTGGTAAAATATACAATAAATCATACTAAGGTTAAAAGCTGAATGGCAAATTATTGCGCCCCAAATGGCTCCTGATTTCACTTTAAAGAAGTAAAACAGTCTGCTTACAAAATACATCGAAAAACACCATATGAGAGTAGGTATAAAAAGAAGATGCCAGCCGTCGAGCAGGAATATTAATCCAAAATGTGCGATATGGGTTAAGGCAAACGCCGAACTATCAAGTATTGATGCTCCACGATTCCCGAATCTCGAAACAAAGGTTTCATGAACTATTCCTCGAAAATAAAGTTCTTCGCCAAAAGGGCTAAATAACATTCCTGTGCCAGCCATGATGAAGAACATTTGCCTTTTTTCCTCTACCGTTAAATCTGTGGGAATTTTATAGGAATTTGATATATATACATACCAGTTTTGATAACTGTCCTGATAAAGGTATTTACCCAAGAGGAATAACAGGTAAGCATACAAGCAACCGCTAATAAAAGCTATGGATAACCACTTATAACTTTCAGGTTTGTTCCAGCCAATAGCCTTAATTCCCTGTTTATTTAAGAATATGAAAGGAACAATAAATGATACCAGCATTATTAAACCAATAAAACGATAATCGGCATATTGGTTAGCATGGAGCACCATAATAAATCTTGGTACACAAATTATTAGAATTAGAAATAACCCAAACTTCCAATTGAAATCGAGGATACTTTTCCAAAAAGATCTTAAATAAGATTGCATAAAAGATATATTTCTAATGGGTTACTATAAGATAGCAAAAAACTTTCTCTTTTTACCTCCCCATTCCCGCCACTCACCGAGTTTTCCCGATCGTTAGTCTAAAGCCCGTAGGCTAAGGGCCTATTGTGTCGTAGTTTTGAGTCAACAAATAAGAACAGATAAAAAACTAACACAATAAAATAAAGACATTATGAAAGCATTAGTAAAAACATTCGTAGCAGCAGCCCTAATCGCAGTATCAACTTTCGCTATGGCAGCTGAAGGACCTGGAGCAAAAGCAACAAAAGCAAACGTTAACCTTTCCACAGCAGACTTCGCTTTAGAGCACTATGTTGCGGTAACCACAGAGGGAGAATCAGCAGGAGTAGAGCAGTTATTTGCAGCTGATTTTAATCAAAAGATCCAAGCTACCAATGCGCAGTCTAACAGCCGTAGCGAAGTGGTTAAATCCTTGAAAAAACAAAAGGGCGAAAAGCTAAACTGTACAGTAAGCACAGATATCATCGAAGAATCCGCAGACTATATGGTGGCTAAAGTAACGTTGAAATTTGAAAACTTCACCAAGACGGATCTCGTTACCTTGGAGCGTGTAGGGAATGACTGGAAAGTATCCAAATCGATCAATTCGTATAAATAGTATTTAATCATTAGTTGTCTGCTCGGTAGCAGACAACTAGTGAATCATATGTTTAAGTTTAGTTTAAAGGCCAGGTCGCGAGATCTGGCTTTTTTCTTTTGCTCAAGTATAAGACAGACTTTTTGGTTAACTTTAAGTATTCATGGGTGATGATGAGTTTTCTTTATGAAGTGAGTATTGCCACAAGGATATATTAATTATGACCGAAAAGTATTATTATAAACTTTATTTACAAATTGTTTTAAAAGGAGCCGATTACGTTTTTGGCTATTTAAATGTCTCTCATATTCCTTATGAAAAATTTTATGAACTTTTTCAGGATCAAGTGACTACTGAAACCTTCTTGTTTAAAGATGTCAGTTATTTTATAGACGAAGAGCTCTACCAGAAGAATAAGGTTTTTCTGGATAAGGAAGTTTCTTTCACATTTGATTTTGATTTATTTGAATATAGTATCGGTCTTACAGGAGATCCATTTAGTCGTTATATAAAAGATTATTACGAAGAGCTGCCACCCGCAATAAAACGGAAATAAAAATGTACCTGTATTTATAAGAAGAAGAAAATATGCTAAGATGCGAGTACATAAAGATAATGGAATAGATTGGTTGGGCATGATTCCTGAGCATTCGTAAATTCGGATATATGACTAAAATAATCATTCCTCTTATTCTAATCTTTCTATTAATTGGTTGTAAATCGATTACCGATTCGGTAGATTATTTTGGGCAAACCTACCCTGATTCTATCCCTATTGTTTTTGCCCCAGGTACCATTTCAGTAAAAGGCCGACTGGAACATGGTATTTCATTTACACCTGATGGCGGGGAATTAGCATTTGGAATACTCGATAAAGAAGATTTCAGTGGAGCGATATTTCATGCTAAAATAATCAACAAAAAGTGGACTAAACCTGTAGTTTTCGAACCATTAAGAAATAAGTGTGTCTATTTACCCTATTTTTCACCTAGCGGTACATCCTTACTTTTTAGTCAAAGTAATGCTGGAAAGGACAACGCCTCCACAGATATTTGGATACTTGAGAAAGTTAAAGGTGAGTGGGGGATTCCAAATATGATACAAGCTCCAATAAATTCGGCAAGTAGGGAAGCAAACGCCTGCATGACTTATGACGGTACAATCTATTTTTCATCCAACAGAAATTGCGAGGGAAAGGAAAATTGCCACAACGCTGATTTATTCTATTCAAAGCTCGTGGGTAATGCGCATCCAAGCGCAGATATCATACCGGAATTTGCCTCCCCAAATGATGAGGAAAGTGTATTTATTTCTCCAAAAGAGGATTACATAATTTTTTGTAGATATACAAACGATGAAAGTAAAGTCGATCTATATATCAGTTACCGCGATATACACAATAATTGGATTGTGCCGCAAATTGTTCATTCAACAATAAATTCAAAAGATTGGGACAGAAGACCATTTGTAACTATTGATAATAAGTTCCTGTTTTTTACTCGATTGCAAATTGGAGAAAGCGGAGTAACCGAATCTGATATATATTGGGTTAATACTTCAAAACTGTTTAAGCCTTTTGTCTATAATTCTCTTTCTGATACAACAATTCAAATAGGAAGGAAATTCGAGATATCCGTCCCAAAAAATTATTTTAAAGATATAGATGATGAACGGTTGGTGTACAGTATTAACCAAAACCAACTTAATTGGCTGCATTTTGATAGAGAACAAATGAAATTATCTGGGCTGCCAACCGTCGAGGGGGACTTTGAACTCACTTTTTCAGCAAGAGACCGATATTCAAATATGGCAGACGATAAGATTATTATAACCGTAAAAAAGTAAATACTGCTATAAGACTTTTCACCTCCTCATTCCCGCCACTCACCGAGTTTTCCCGATCATTAGTCTAAAGCCCATAGGCTAGGAGCCTATTGTGTTGTAGTTTTGAGTCAACAAATAAGACCAACAGAACTAACACAATAAAATAAAGACATTATGAGAACACTAGTAAAAACATTCGCAGCAGCAGCCCTAATCGCAGTATCTACTTTCGCTATGGCAGCTGAAGGACCGGGAGCAAAAACAACAAAAGCTAACATTAACCTTTCTACCGCAGATTTCGCTTTAGAGCACTATGTTGCGGTAACCACAAAGGGAGAATCAGCAGGGGTAGAACAATTATTTGCAGCTGATTTCAATCAAAAGATCCAAGCTTCCAATGCACAAAATAACAGCCGTAGCGAAGTGGTTAAATCCTTGAAAAAACAAAAAGGTGAAAAGCTAAACTGTACAGTAAGCACTGATATCATCGAGGAATCGGCAGACTATATGGTGGCTAAAGTAACGTTGAAATTTGAAAACTTCACCAAAACAGATTTAGTTACCTTGGAGCGTGTGGGCAATGACTGGAAGGTATCCAAATCGATCAATTCGTATAAATAGTATCTAATAACTAGTGGTTTGTCAGCTCAGGCAGACTACAGACCTCTAGTGAATCATATGTTTATTAAGGCCACGTCGTGAGATGTGGCTTTTTTTACGTCAAAAGGGCCTGATTCTTCATCAGCCCCTTTATCTTAGCGTTTATTTGTATAGTAATTTTTATATTTCCTATCGTTTCCTCTTTTTTGTTTCGTCACCAAATGTTTTTAAGATAATTGAATTTACAATGTATAACGCCAATGAAACATTGGGTATTGATAACTATAACATTGATTTCAAGTTTGAGTTGTTCACACCTTTGTTTTTAAAAAAATCTTCGAATGGTATCCCATTAATTTTCTTTGTTTTATACCAAAGGTTCAGTTTTCTATTGAGCTGTTTATCGGGCATATAATTTAACTTGGCTTTTTTAAAATAGTCCAAAAAATTACCGTTTAATATACCATTGCCCCAATAGAACTCAAAATCTCCAATTCCTTCTACTGCATGCCAATCATTACCTTTATTTAAACCTGCACTTTTTGTAAAAGGAATGTGAGGTTCATTTGTCCAAAATCTATCTATAGCTATAATTTGGCCTTGATTATTTAAATTTATGGTAGTATCTTTTATTATTCCCCCTTTTAGCGTATTTAACTTTTCAACAGAAAGATAATTTTGTTTTGAAAAATTCTTACTATGCGGATATATTCCCGCCGCATTGGTTCTATAAGGCTCCATATACCCATTACCAATAAAATAGGATTCAGTTAAGGTCTCGTTGTCAACTAGAAAATATTCATTTTTTCGCTTTATCACGATTTTATAATCCGTTCTTTTCAAGTTGAGTGATGGCGTCTCTGAAAAAATACCTAAAGGAGCATAAGTCGCATAAAATATATCTTTTGCTGAGGTTCGCAATAGGCTATCCAAAGAAATTACGTTTATATCCTTGTTAACAATGGCTTTCGAGATATTTTTTAGCTCAAATTTAGACCTTGTCAACGGCGTTATTGTAACTAAGATATCAACGGGTAAACTTTTCCCTTCACGTTCAAAGCTTATAAAATTCTGAAATACTTTTTGATTTGAATCATAATCAGTTATGCTTTTTTTGAACAGAAAGTTATAAATAGTTAAATCTGGGAAATTGGTGCTGTCGGATCTGATTTCTGCATATGTTCTTTTGCAGAGTAAATGCCCGTCCAGTGAATCGGTTAGTTTGTCTTGATCAAATACAACATATCGGGTTTGAGCAAAGCAGCTACCAATAAGTTGGAAGGCTAATACGGCTAAGAAAGTAAATAAGATTATTATTTTGCGCATGATATTTTTTTATTATTTAACTGTCCAATTGGTGAGCAGGTAAGGACTTATTAAAAATATACCTTTCGTTTTATGCTCCATTGACTTTTGTAATTCCCTATTTAAATATAGCTCAATTGAAGCGATATTTTGAACGAGAACTTCCACCTCCCCATTTCCGCCATTCACCGAGTTTTCCCGATCGTTGGTCTAAAGCCGATAGGCTGGGAGCCTATTGTGTTGTAGTTTTGAGTCAACAAATAAGAACAACAGAACTAACACAATAAAAAAAGACATTATGAGAACACTAGTAAAAACATTCGCAGCAGCAGCTTTAATCGCAGTATCAACTTTCGCTATGGCAGCTGAAGGACCTGGAGCAAAAGCAACAAAAGCAAACGTTAACCTTTCCACTGCGGACTTCGCTTTAGAGCACTATGTTGCAGTAACTACAGAGGGCGAATCAGCAGGAGTAGAGCAGTTATTCGCCGAAGATTTTAATCAAAAGATCCAAGCTACCAATGCGCAGTCTAACAGCCGTAGCGAAGTGGTTAAATCCTTGAAAAAACAAAAAGGTGAAAAGCTAAACTGTACAGTAAGCACAGATATCATTGAGGAATCGGCAGACTATATGGTCGCTAAAGTAACGTTGAAATTTGAAAACTTCACCAAAACAGATTTAGTTACCTTGGAGCGTGTGGGTAATGACTGGAAAGTATCTAAATCGATCAATTCATATAAGTAGTATCCAATAACTGGTGGTTTGTCAATTATAAAAAGGCAGACCACTAGTGAATCATATGTTTATTTAAGGCCACGTCGTGAGATGTGGCTTTTTTAGTTTTGTCCACTTGCTACTAATTGTCAATTATTTTTTTAAATATTTCTATAATTTTCTACAACGATAAGATCAATATCATCATAATCTTTGGCAACCCTGTTAATAGTAGCTTTTACATCGTCCCAAACTAAACCACCTAACCCGGCCCCAATTTTTGGCAGGGCTATTTTTTCGATGCCATTTTGGCGGGCATATACAAGCATTTTGAGAAGAGAATCTTCAATTGCTTTAAGTTCTGCTTTGGTTTTCCAGGTCTTTTGAGTGCCAAGATTGAAAACAGTGCCTTCACCATAGTCGTAAGAAAAAACATCCCCAAGAGAGAAATCACCATCTTTACAACGCTTTTTATATTCCAAATACATTTGATTATATTTTTCTTTGAATTGTAAAGCGATTCCTTTCCCCATTGCTCCAGCGCAATTACAACCATGAGCATAATTTTTTACATCAGGTAAATTGAATATATTTCCAGAATCTAGATATGTGACCATTTTCTTTTTTTTAATGCGTAATAAAGTCCAATCATTCAGCTTGGAAGTCGAATTGTTGGGAGGATGAAGATGAACAAAATTATCCTGAAATGCAACTTGCTTCACCTCCCTATTCCCTCCATTCACCGAGTTTTCCCGATCGTTAGTCTAAAGCCGATAGGCTAGGAGCCTATTGTGTTGTAGTTTTGAGTCAACAAATAAGAACAACAGAACTAACACAATAAAATAAAGACATTATGAAAGCATTAGTAAAAACATTCGCAGCAGCAGCTTTAATCGCAGTATCAACTTTCGCTATGGCAGCTGAAGGACCTGGAGCAAAAGCAACAAAGGCTAACATTAACCTTTCCACAGCAGATTTTGCTTTAGAGCACTATGTTGCGGTAACTACTGAAGGGGAATCAGCAGGAGTAGAGCAGTTATTCGCAGCTGATTTTAGTCAAAAGATCCAAGCTACCAATGCGCAGTCTAACAGCCGTAGCGAAGTGGTTAAATCCTTGAAAAAACAAAAAGGTGAAAAGCTAAACTGTACGGTAAGCACCGAAATCCTTGAGGAGTCGGCGGATTATATGGTAGCCAAAGTGACGTTGACGTTTGAAAACTTTACCAAAACAGACCTAGTGACTCTTGTACGTGAAGGTAATGACTGGAAAGTATCTAAATCGATCAATTCGTATAAATAAGAGCCATCTCAAATAAATATATAAATGTTGTAGAGCCATGTCGAGAGATGTGGCTTATTTTCTAGCTATTTCATGATCGATCATCTCTCATGGCTTATGCTAATAGCATCATTTGCGTAATTGGGTTTGCGTTATCCTGTAGAGGCTGACAACAATAATAGCTGCAGCGACCGTCAGCACATGATCTGTTCCCCTGATAGAATAATGTATAAATCCACCGAGCCCCTGCAACATTAACACAAATTCATTCAAAAAGATTCCAACAAGTAAGCCATAAACGCCATAGTGAATGCCTTTTTCGATTTTTAACATACAAATCTGAAAAGCATACCCAATTAAAAAGAGTGATATTACCACCAAAAGGACGAGGTGAAGATAAGCAATAACAATTGGTCGAAATCCATAAGCTTGTTGGCTCAGAGCAGGTATGACCGATATGCCTTGCAATATCAGTTTGAGAAAAATGGCAAACAGGACACATAACCAAAGTTTAGATGTATCGGGGCTTAAGCGGAGTGAAATATTGCTTCGGACCAGTCGGACGACTCGTTGTGCTAATGTTCCCCACAGGACAAATTGCAATCCGACTGTAATGACTATAATAATATATAGCCACAGGGGTAAACCCTTCCACCATAGAACAGATAAGAAATAGGTTGGTATAACAGTCATGACATACACGAGCGAAAAACGCGGACTTATTGGTATTTTACCAGTACGTTTATACAGCCAACTGGCAAACAGAGCAATACAGCCAAAGAAAAACCAGCCATTATACTGAAAATGAAGATAAAAATAGACTGATGCAAGCTGTTTTAATGGATCCAGTTGGTGGCTCACTTTGAGATATGCCAGAAAATAGGTCCCTAGTGAACTAAATATATTGAAAAATAGTGCCGACTTAATTAAGATCGAAATGGCCGGAGGAAGCGTCGATGATTTAAGATCCCGCACTAATTGAAAGCAGAACCAATAAGAGACAAGTATCGATAAAAAGGATAATATAATCGAACATAGGTTATAGCCAGCAGCTGAAAAGGAAATAAGCATGCCTATCGAAACCGTCCAATTAGCCCATAGGATATGCTGATATTTCCTGCACAAAATCTGATTGGTTTTTATTCCCAGAACGGTCATTATGAGAAAAATCATAAGAGCTTGGGATACCCAGGCGGAAAAAGCAAAATGCGAATGCGCATGCATGAGGTTTTTCTGGTCGATCCAAGGAATGGGAAATAAAAATTTTAAGCGCATAATCAACCCGAAAATACCTACAATAAGTAAATTGAATAGGGTGATGACGATCCATTTCCTGATACTTAAATAGCTACTGATTTTATTCATACGTTGATTTCTTTCCGATAGCTGAAACATCGTTGTTTCAAGCTTCAATCAATACCATCGGCCGGAACAAAAACTTTTCCGCGGATAATGTTCAATTTATCTTCCTTGTCCATTTGCTTCATTGTCCGGATGATTGTTTCTACTCTTAACCCGGTCATATTAGCCAATTGTTGGCGCGTAAGCATAAGTCGGTTGCATTCCTGACAAACGAGTCTCTTGCTTTCATTTAACTTTTGGATCAGATTGGAGAGGATCTCCTCCGGTGAACGATTGTAAATTAATTTGATCATAAAGAGTTTAAAGTGTAGTTCGCGCGCCATCTTTTGTGATACCAAACGATGTAGGTTGCCATATTCATATATGATTTCGATGAATTTTTTCGAACTGATCTTCAGTAATGTACATGAACTGTCGGTAATTGCCGTCACTGTATAAACGCCATTGTCCAATATCGCTACTTCTCCAAAGCCCTCATTGGCACAGATAACATTGTGGAGGACCTCCCTACCGTCTGATAAGAAATTAGAAAGACGAACTCGCCCGCTTAACAACTGATAATAAAATGTGGCCATGCTATCCTCATGAAAAAGTATTTCACCAATATCGGCATGTAGGCTGCTCGCTCCCTTTTCGAGAAGTATTGCGGTTGGAATCATCGTTCGATATAAGTTAGTTTTTACTACACAGCGTAAAGATATAGTAGTGTCACAAAATAGATCTTGATGTTGATCACGGGAATGAGTGATGAAAATCAATATGGTGTTAATGTGCTTATATATAGTGTTTTATTGTTTTTGATTGATGGTTTGTTCTCACCGGAATCATTTTATGATTTGCCTCATAAAATGGCTACACGCTTCGATAATACCTTTGGATTAAGTAAAACACAATCAAGTTTAAACACAAAACCAAAATAAGATGAGAAAGCTAATTGTATGTTGTTTGATGGGATTATTTATCTATTCCTGTTCCTCAAACAATGGCGAGAAAAAGACCGTTGCCAACAGTGTTAATGAATCTGGGGCTTCGGCAAATGACGCCAGTGGATATGATCCTCACCGCGGTGAGGGAAAATTTGACAAAGTGGAAATCGCTGACCATTTGGATGCACCAATGGCCGCAGCCGGAAAATTGATTGTTGACCTGAAATGTGCTTCCTGCCACAAGCTAACCGACGAGAAACTAGTCGGGCCAGGATGGAAAGGTGTGACACAACGGAGAAAACCACAGTGGATCATGAATTTTATCACTAATCCTGATCCGATGATCGATAAGGATCCGGAATTACAGGCGCAACTTGAACTATGCATGGTCCGGATGCCTAACCAAAATCTAACGGACGAGGAAGCCCGAAAGGTATTGGAGTTTATGCGACAAAATGATGGTGTAAAATAATAAAAGCTGAATAAGAATCAACAAAGCTGCATAGGTATTAACCTTAAAATAAGAATAGAATGACTTTAACAAAATACATATTGACGAGCCTAATGGCGAGCGCGATGTTATCGACTTTCCATGCCTGTAAACCCAAAGGAGCGGGAGCCGCCGTGAGTGGTGATGCCGCTGAGAAGGTATATGTTGCCCCAGGGAAATACGATGAATTCTACAATTTCGTATCCGGGGGATTTAGTGGGCAGCTCTCCGTTTATGGACTTCCATCCGGCAGATTATTGCGTGTAATACCCGTTTTTTCACTAGATCCCGAAAAGGGCTGGGGTTTTAGTGAAGAAACTAAACCGATGCTCGAAACGTCCCATGGCAATGTACCTTGGGATGATTTACACCACGTGCAGCTTTCGAAAACCGATGGAAACTACGACGGCCGCTGGGTATTTGTCAATGCCAACAATACCCCCCGTATTGCCCGGGTGGATCTGACAACTTTTCGTACGGCTGAAGTACTCGAACTCCCCAACAGCGGTGGAAACCACTCTTCGCCGTACATTACTGAAAATACCGAATATGTTGTTGCAGGAACGCGATTTTCGGTTCCGCTGGACGGTGAGTCGGGCGATGTACCCATCAATACCTTTAAAAAGAATTTTCGCGGAACATTGAGCTTTGTCAGCGTCAATAAGGATAATGGCAACATGGAATTGGCTTTTCAGATTGAGACACCCGGTGTAAACTATGACCTGAGCCGAGCCGGTAAAGGGACTTCTCATGGTTGGTTCTTCTTCTCCACCTACAATACCGAACAGGCAAATACATTGCTGGAGGTCAATGCATCCAAAAATGACAAAGACTTTATATTGGCCGTCAACTGGAAAAAAGCCGAAGAGTATTTGAAAGCCGGAAAAGGGAAAAAGGTTACCGGGTTGAAGTATGCCCATAACACTTACGACGAGAAATCACATACCGCAAAAACATCTTTTAATACAGAAACGATCGTATTGAAGGCAGAGGAGCTGGAGGGGCTATGCTACTATATCCCTTGCCCAAAATCTCCGCACGGTGTCGACGTTGATCCTACAGGCGAATATATTGTAGGGTCGGGTAAACTGGCTGCGGTCATACCTGTATTCTCGTTCGCTAAGATGCAGAAAGCAATCCAGGAAAAACAATTCGAAGGAAAATTCGGTGGTATCCCAATTATCAAATACGAATCTGCGCTGTACGGCGAAGTCCAAAAACCTGGCTTGGGCCCACTGCATACAGAATTTGATGGCAGAGGAAATGCAATCACGTCATTCTTTGTGTCTTCCGAATTGGTGAAATGGAATATTAAGGATTTAAAGGTGCTCGACCGTACACCAACATTTTACTCAACAGGCCATTTAATGATACCTGGTGGAGATACCAAAAATCCAGAAGGCAAATATGTCATCGCCTATAATAAGATTACGAAAGACCGCTTTCTCCCTACAGGACCGGAGTTGGCTCAGAGTGCCCAATTGTTTGATATCTCGGGAGACAAAATGCAATTGTTGTTAGACTTTCCGACCATTGGTGAACCACATTATGCGCAAGCTATCAAAGCGGAGAAAGTGAAAGACAAAAGTGTGAAGATTTTTAAAATTGAAGAAAATACCAGCCCATTTGTTGCCAAAGGAGACAAAGATGCACGCGTTGAACGTAAAGGTAACCAGGTACATGTATACCTGACATCCATCCGTTCACACTTCACTCCGGACAATATCGAGGGTGTACAACTAGGCGATGAAGTCTATTTCCATGTGACCAATATTGAGCAGGACTGGGATATGCCGCATGGCTTTGCTGTCAAAGGCGCAAAGAATGGAGAATTGCTCATTATGCCGGGAGAGACACAGACATTGAAATGGGTTCCAGATAGAGTAGGTGTATTCCCGTTCTACTGTACGGATTTTTGTAGCGCGTTACACCAAGAGATGCAGGGGTATATCCGTATCTCAAAAAAAGGAAACAATGTTCCGTTGATTTATAGTCTGGGAACTAATCAACCGCAAGAGAAGACCAATTAATATAACCTACAATGATGAAAACTACAAGTCACCTGTCAGCAGTACATCGGATTCTTTTGATCCTGAGTGGCCTGGCCCTGGTAGCGGTCATCTTCCTACCCATCTGGCGTATTGAGCTCGACGCAGCACAATACCCAGAAGGGCTAGAACTACAGATCTATAGCAACAAGTTGGCCGGACAAGTTGATATTATCAATGGACTGAACCACTATATCGGGATGAAAACGCTACATGCGGAAGATTTCATAGAATTTAAGGTCTTGCCCTATATCATCTTATTTTTTGCGCTTGCTTTTTTGCTTACCGGTTTCGTGCAGAATAGAAAACTGCTCTATGGCTTATTCTTTTGTTTTCTGCTTTTTGGAGTCGCAGCCCTGGTTGACTTTTATATCTGGGAATACAACTATGGGCATCAGCTCGATCCATCTGCACCGATAAAAGTTCCCGGAATGTCTTATCAGCCACCACTGATCGGATACAAACAGCTTTTAAATTTTGGTGCCTATTCTATACCTGATATCGGGGGATGGATCTTTATACTCTGTGGAATTATCTTGGCCTTTTGTACAGTGCGGGAGTGGCAAAATAATAAAACCCTAAAACTAAAATCATATGAGAAACTATAAATTATTTGCGTTGATCTGTAGTAGTATATTGCTGGTTCTATGTAGTTTGCAGGCCTGTCAGGGCAACAATAAACCCAAGCCTATTAAATACGGTAGCGAGCAATGTGCCCACTGTAAGATGACAATAACGGACGCGCGTTTTGGTACGCAGCTGCAGACAAAAAAGGGACGGGTCTTTAATTTTGATGACGTACAATGTATGATCGCCTTTGTCAAAGGGAACTCGGTCAAAAAAGAAGAGATTGCCGTTTATTACCTGCCGGATTATGTTAGCCATAAGCTCGTACCGGCTGAAGGTGCATATTATCTCAAAAGTGAAGCCTTGAAAAGCCCAATGCGAGGCAATGTTGCTGTATTTGAAAAACGGGTGGAACTGGATAAGGTCAAAGCAGAGATCGGTGGCACGGTGATGACTTGGAATGATCTGTGGAAATAAATGAATAACAATGAAGAATCTAGCTTTAGCGTTGTACTGTGCAATGGCTTGTCTTTGGCTCGTAAACGTGCCTGTATCGGCGACAACCATCCAGGTAGGAAAGGGGCAGTCGGTCAGAACAATAAAGGCTGGCTTAGCACAAGCGAAATCAGGTGATACCGTTTTAGTAGCGGCGGGTGTGTATAAGGAGGGGAATATTGTTATTGATAAGGCAATTTTCCTGAAAGGCCTGGGAAAACCTGTGCTGGACGGCGAGAAAAAATATGAACCGCTCTCGATCAAATCACCGCAGGTTACTGTTCAAGGCTTTTTAATACAGCATTCGGGACATTCTTCCATGAATGATATTGCCGGTATTAAAATTTACAATACAGCGCATATCAAAATTTTTGACAATGAGCTCGTGGACAATTTTTTCGGGATTTATGCGCAGAATGCTACAAACGTTGAAATACGGGGCAATATCCTCAAAGCTTTTGGTACAGCGGAGCAGCTGATTGGTAATGGTATTCATGCTTGGAAATCAGATAGTTTAAGTGTTGAAAATAATGAAGTGTCTGGACATAGGGACGGTATTTATCTTGAGTTTGTGACCCATACTCGAGTACAGGGCAATCTTTCTGAAAAAAATCTGCGCTATGGTCTCCATTTTATGTTTTCCCATGAGAACAGTTACATCTCAAACACCTTTCGCAGCAATGGTGCAGGTGTAGCTGTTATGTATACCAAGCATGTCCATATGGAAAACAATAATTTCGAAGAGAATTGGGGCGATGCCGCCTATGGATTGTTGCTCAAAGATATTTCCGATAGTCAGATCATCAACAATCAGTTTAGCCGCAATACCACGGGTATTTTTATGGAAGGATCGAATCGTATCCATATTGAACATAACAATTTTAAGAGCAACGGATGGGGGCTCAAGATTCAGTCGAGCTGTATGGACAATGTGCTTAAAGACAATAATTTTCTTCAGAATACCTTTGATGTTGCCACCAATGGTACCCTTACACTCAACAGCTTTGTGCATAACTATTGGGACAAATACGAGGGATACGATCTGGACAAAGACGGATTTGGGGATATCCCTTTTCGTCCCGTAAGCCTATTCTCGATGATGGTTGAGCGTTATCCTTCGGCGATGTTACTTTTTCGAAGTTTTATGGCCATGTTGTTCGACCGGACTGAAAAGCTATTACCAAGTCTGACACCCGAGGGGCTTAAAGACGATAAGCCTCGCATGAAATCAATAAAAGTATGATTAGTATCCAGCAGTTAACGAAAAGCTTTGGAAAATTCAATGCATTAAAGGGCATTGATCTGACCTTGAATGGCGGCGAATGCGTTGCCTTAATTGGCCCCAATGGCAGTGGTAAGACTACTTTGATCAAGTCTGTCCTAGGTATGGTCATGCCGAGTGCCGGACGGATCACTTTTGAAGGACAGGACATTGGACAGCAATGGGCTTATCGGAACCATATCGGCTATATGCCGCAGATCGGTCAATATCCTGAGAATATGTCCATCAAACAGGTCCTGGATATGATCAAAGATATCCGTAAACAGCCCCAGGCGGATTCGGATCTTTATCAGGCTTTTGGCGTGGACAAGCTGTTGGAAAAACGGATGGCAACGCTTTCCGGTGGCACAAGACAAAAAGTAAGTGCCTGTATCGCATTTATGTTTGACCCCAAAGTACTCATCCTGGATGAACCTACAGCAGGACTGGATCCTCTGTCTACCGAAATTCTCAAGGATAAAATCAAAAAAGAAATCGGACGCGGTAAACTGATCATCATCAGTTCCCATGTGCTTAGTGATCTCGATGAATTTGTATCGCAGATTGTCTTTCTGCAGGAAGGAGAGCTGAAGTTTCATAAGAGTTTGCAGCAATTAAAAGAAGATACAGGTACTGAAAAGCTATCTAAAGCAATCGCTTATTTGATGCAGAACCGCGACCTGTCTAATTAGAGAAAAGATGAATAAAATTATACGCTACGTTTTTGTGGATCTCTTGCGCAACAAGACCATTTTATGCTACACCATATTACTCTTTGTACTTTCCATGACGGTCTATAGCATGGAGGACAACTATGAAAAGGGATTACTCAGTCTACTGAATATTGTGTTGTTTGTAGTTCCGCTGATGAGTATCATTTTTTCAGGCATCTATATCTACCAGAGTTCCGAGTTTATCAATTGCCTCGTCAGTCAGCCTTTGCAACGGCAAAGCATTTGGGGCAGCCTGTATGTGGGTCTGGCAGGTGCACTTAGTTTAGCTTTTTTTATTGGCGTTGGCATACCAACTTTTATCTATGCATTTAGCTCTTCGGGAATTACTTTGGTCGGTTGTGGACTGTTACTTTCTTTGATTTTCGTTTCGATCGCGATGTGGACATCTGTATTGATCAGAGATAAGTCGAAGGGGATAGGATTGGCAATTTTGCTTTGGCTTTATTTCACGCTGCTTTTTGACGCACTGGTGCTTTTCATCCTATTTCAGTTTGCGGATTATCCCATCGAACATGGAATGGTTGCACTGTCCATGCTCAATCCCATCGATATCTGTCGCATCCTTATTTTATTACAGGTCGATCTATCCGCGATGATGGGCTATACAGGGGCGATATTTCGGGATTTCTTCGGTAATACATTCGGCATTGCGATCACCCTGTTGGTCATGTTGCTCTGGTGCCTCATTCCTCTAGGGCTATCTATTCGCTATTTTAAGAAAAAGGATTTATAATAATTTATTGACCATTTAATACTATTATCATGATTAAATCACCGTTATTGGAGGTTTTCAATATAGAACCTCGACTTAAACACCCGACCATATTTGATCACTTCGATGCCCTGGATTCGGGCGAGTCATTTATTATCAAAAACGATCATGATCCTAAACCGCTCTATTATCAGTTGCTGGGTGAACGTGGAAAGGATCTCATTTGGAATTATCTTGAATCGGGGCCCGAATACTGGCAGGTTCGCCTTGGCAAACCGCTCGAAAGCGAAACACTGGAAACCGTTGGCCATATTGCTGCCAAGGATATCCGCAAGGCCGAAGTTTTAAAACAGCTTGGGGTAGATTTTTGTTGCGGTGGTAAGCAGACGCTTAAGGAGGCCGCTCATAGTGTTGGTCTCGATGAAATTGAATTGCGCAGACGGTTAAACCAATCCGAAGAGCTTCCTATAGCCGGCCCACCGCTAAATTTTAAAGATTGGGATATCGATTTTTTAAGTGATTATATTAAGAATGTTCATCATCGGTATGTCCGGGAAAAAGGACCGATTATTCAGGAACTTGCACATAAAGTGGCCGATGTGCATGCACAGCAGCATCCCGAGCTGGTCAACTTGTCCAAAGAACTCGATGCCTTTCTTGATGACCTTTACCATCATTTGGATAAAGAGGAGAAGCAGCTCTTTCCGGCAACCAAGAATGAACAAGAATTGACCAGCAAACAGGTAGAGCAGCTCATTCAATTTTTGATTTCCGAACACGAAGATTCAGGAAAGGAACTTCAGCAGTTGCGCAAAATTACCCAAAATTACACATTGCCAGCCAATGCCTGCAATTCCTACACGTCATTATTTTCACAGATCGAATCTTTCGAATCCGATCTTTTGCAGCATATCCACCTGGAGAATAATATTTTATTTCCAAAGTTGCTCGCGAGCTACGGTGTTCAAATGAATTAAAAACTAGAAAAGCCATGCGGATAAACCAGCATACCAAGATTTCAGAACTGATCAGCTATAATGACTTAAGCATTGAAGCCATTGCAGCTATTGCCAAACCCTTGCGTAAGATCCGGATCCCGGTGTTGCGTCGGATACTGGCCCCTCGGGTCTCCATAGGCGAAGCAGCAAAAATTGGCGGATGTTCGGTTACAGATTTTCGTGCTGCGCTGGTACCGCTCGGCTTTATTTGGATGTCAGATGGAGCTGAGAAAGTCAATGATCCATTCGATGCAGCAGAGCGGCCAAGTTGGATGGATGATGCAGCAGTGACGGTTGTATTCGATGTGAGACCCCTATTGGAAATGGGGCAAGATCCATTAAAAGATATTTTTCAGTTGTATCGCTCACTCGTCGCAGGAGGGATTCTTTGCATCAGCAATTCATTTGTCCCCATTCCATTGATTAGGCGTATGGAGGAGCGTGGAGTGCCAAGCTATAGCCACGAATGGGCGGAGGGCGAATTCAGAAGTTACTTTTATAAAAAAGATACAGTGCTGTCCGTTCAGCCTGCTGAGGGCGATCATATTTCATTTGTGCCGAAACGACTTTTTGAGCAGAAATTAGCGCGACTTTCCGCGCTTCAACTTGTTACATTGGATGTCAGGACATTGCCTATGCCGCAGCCCATGGAATCAATTCTTGAGGCTCTTGCTCAACTGAAAGCCGATGAGGTTGTCTATGTAAAACATCGGAAGGTTCCGCTCCATTTACTAGAAGAACTGGATCATTTTTCTTATCGGATTTTCATCCATGAACAACATCCTGGAGATGTCCATCTGTTAATTTACCCCGTTAAATAAAATGGCACATATTGCTATTCATAAGAGCCCAGAAGCGTATGCTGTATTGCCGTTTTTTATCACTGCGGGCATTTTTTTTCTACTGTTCAGCTTCCTCTTGGTTTTTAGCGGGGGGCAGCTCTTTGGGCACCATTTTCAACCAAAAGTGCTGGCAATCGTCCATAGCCTAGCACTAGGTTGGGGCACGATGGTGATTTATGGAGCGGCGTATCAGCTGGTGCCGGTTATTTTTGAACGTTCACTTCGCTCTTCCAAATTGGCATTTTTCAGTTATATCCTATTGACATCGGGAACCTGTGTGTTGATTTATAGTTTCTGGTATTTCAAGATCGGTTTACTCATGTGCGTTGGAGGGCTATTGATTACGCTCAGCTCCTACCTGTACTTCTACTTGCTGTGGATGACGACTAAAGATGTGGAGCATCTATTTGAACTACGCCTTTATTTTACGTTCTCGGCCTTCTGGCTTTGTTTTACAACCACCTTAGGCCTTTTGCTTGCCATTAATTTAGCCCATGGTTTTCTAACAAAAAGTCACCTCGATATCCTAAAGCTACATGCCCACGTCGGTATTGTTGGTTGGTTTTTGCAACTGATCCTGGGAGCGGGAGCAAAGATGCTGCCGATGTTTCTCTTGGGACAATCCACCAAAACAAAGTGGCTTTATGTTTCGGTCATTTTGATAAACCTTGGATTGGTACTTTTTTTATTGGACGGATACAGCCATCCTGTGGGATTAAGATCTCTTACCTTTGGAGCAATAGTGCTATTGGGAGTAGTTTGCTGGGCCGTTTTTGTCGTGGATTGTTTTGTGCACCGGGCGCGTAAGGTACTGGATATTCCGATGAAACATAGTTTCATTTCCTTTTTGAGTTTATTGTTCGCGTTTCTCACCTTACCTATGGTTGTCCGGCAGGAGTCTGGTAATTGGGTGAATTTATATGCCGTATGGGTGTTTTTTGGATGGTTAACGGGTATTATTTTAGGGATGACCTATAAGACCCTGCCTTTTATGATCTGGAATTGGCGCTATAAAGATCTCAATGGCATCAAAAAAATACCTTTGCCCAAGGAACTTTATAGTCAGCGATTACTTTCTATACAATATTATCTTTACCTAGTGGCGCTTGTCGTCATGGCGGTTGCTGTAGCCGGTCAATTCAGGTGGGCATTATACTGTGCAGCCTGGCTTTGGGCAGCACTTGCTGCTGTTTATGTTGTCAATGTCGGAAAAGTAGTTTTTCATCAAAGAAAAAGTAAATAAACTACGCACCTCGCCTATATATTTAATGAAAGATACCATGAAAATTGATCTAACAAAACCGGAGGCTTCCGATCAGTTAAAAGCTGTTCAGGTATTGATGCTTGTGATGGATCCCGAATTGGGGATCAACATCGTAGATATGGGCTTAATTTATGATATTAATTTAACCGATCCCAGTCGTATTGTTGTTACCATGACGTTATCTTCATCCTATTGCCCGATGGGCGACTCTATCGTTCATGGCGTTGAAAAAACATTGCAACAGCAATTTCCACAGCGGGCAATAATTATCGAGCTCGTTTGGGATCCTATTTGGACTCCCGATCGGATCAGCGAAGAGGGAAAGAGCCTATTGGAACGAGAATGATTTCTTGAAGAATAAATTCACCTCCCTATTTCCGCTATTCGCCGAGTTTTCCCGATCGTTAGTCTAAAGCCTTTAGGCTAAGGGCCTATTGTGTTGTAGTTTTGAGTCAACAAATAAGAACAAAAGTACTAACACAATAAAAAAAAACATTATGAAAGTATTAGTAAAAACATTCGCAGCAGCAGCTTTAATCGCCGTATCTACATTTGCTATGGCAGCTGAAGGACCTGGAGCAAAAGCAACAAAAGAAAACGTTAACCTTTCCACAGCTGACTTCGCTTTAGAGCACTATGTTGCGGTCACTACGGAGGGAGAATCAGCAGGCGTAGAGCAGTTATTTGCAGCTGATTTTAATCAAAAGATTCAAGCTTCCAATGCGCAGTCTAACAGCCGTAGCGAAGTGGTTAAATCCTTGAAAAAACAAAAGGGCGAAAAGCTGAACTGTACAGTAAGCACAGCTATCATCGAGGAATCGGCAGACTATATGGTGGCTAAAGTAACGTTGAAATTTGAAAACTTCACCAAGACTGACCTGGTTACCTTGGAGCGTGTAGGTAATGATTGGAAAGTATCTAAATCAATCAATTCGTATAAATAAGAGCGATTTTAAATAAATATATATGTTGTAGAGCCACATCGAGAGATGTGGCTTTTTCATGATCTATTTGAAATAGCGACTTGTTTCGGGGATAACGTAGTGAGTGGAGCTCAATTAGAATAATTAAGTAGAAAGAATAGATGAATTTAGGAGAAGAAATAGGAGAAGCGCTTAATGAATAGACTTTTAATAACGCTCGTACAATAGGCTGTGGGCTGTTTTAGAAGGAAAAATGTAAATATTTTAGGGAAAGAACTAGGGAAAGATTAGGAGAAGAAGAAGTAGAAAGAAAGTAGAAGAATTAGTAGAAAGATAGTAGTATCGCCTCGTTTATAGATCTTGAATGCACTTGAGTTGATCGTGTAGTTTAATCACAACTTTCCCTACAATAGCTCATACAACGAAGCGGTGATAAACTGGAAAGCCTTAATTTTCCTCTTACCATAACCTGCATGGTTATGACCAAAGACATGGTATCTCGGTGATCGCTCCAACACGAGCTCACGGATCTAGTCGCTGCACTAGGCATTATTTGCTAAAAACTGCTAATTAGGGATGAGTTTAAATAACTTTTATAGGGGTTGTGTTCGTACCTGCTTCGTACAGCCTTCGGATCAGAACATGTAGGGTTCGATTGTTGACCAGTATCTGACCAGTTTTTTCCTGTACAGAGACTGGACAAGGTCTGTTGGGTGTCTGTTCAATATCTATTGATGATCCGAACGTGGTACGAATCTGATACGAAGCAGGCTCACCTCTCTATTCCCGCCATTCACCGAGTTTTCCCGATTGTTAGTCTAAAGTCAATAGGCTAGGAGCGTATTGTGCTGTAGTTTTGAGTCAATAAATAAGAATAAAAAACTAACAGAATAAAAAAAAGACATTATGAACCATCATGAGTGTATTCAAAAAGCACTCATGATAGCTTTATCATCAAATAAAAAACAAATAATTTCGATAAAAAACTCTAGTAAAAACATTCGCAGCAGCAGCTCTAATCGCAGTATCAACTTTCGCTATGGCAGCTGAAGGGCCAGGAGCAAAAGCAACAAAAGCAAACGTTAACCTTTCCACAGCAGACTTGGCACTCGATCACTATGTTGCGGTAACTACAGAGGGAAAATCAGCAGGAGTAGAACAGTTATTTGCAGCTGATTTTAATCAAAAGATCCAAGCTACCAATGCACATAGTAACAGCCGTAGCGAAGTGGTTAAATCCTTGAAAAAACAAAAAGGCGAAAAGCTAAACTGTACAGTAAGCACTGATATCTTAGAAGAATCAGCAGACTATATGGTCGCTAAAGTGACTTTGAAATTTGAAAACTTCATCAAGACTGACCTCGTTACTTTGGAGCGTGTGGGCAATGACTGGAAAGTATCCAAATCAATCAATTCGTATAAGTAATATCCAATAACTAGTGGTTTGTCAGTAATAAAAGACAAACCACTAGTGAATCATATGTTTAAGTTTAGTTTAGAAGCCATATCGTGAGATGTGGCTTTTTACGTCAAAAGGGCCTGATTCTCATCAGACCCTTTCTCTTAGCGTTTATTTGTACAGCAATTTTTATGTTTCCTATCGTTTACTCTTTTTTGTTTCGTCATCCAATGTTTTTTAAGACTATTGGATTTTCAATGTACGGCGCCAATTTTTATGTTGAACCTTTCTTTCGAAAGGCAGCTTGTAGCCGTTTTTGTATTGCACGAACAATAGCCAATTTGAAATAGTTTTATCGGAGTGATTTTTTTTATAAATTGGCTTGGCTTATTTAAACTGTATGAAGATCTTTATTATTAGGGACCAGGCTATTCAATTAAATATTTTAAATAATCAGTTATGATAGAAGAAACATCACGAATATTCTCTTCATTCTTATTAGGAATTATAATATGTTTCTATTGTACTTCCAAGAGTATAGCTCAAACTAGTCGTAACAATGATCCAGCCTTTTGGACTGATGATATACAGTTTGATATTGCCACCAACCAGACATTTTTTAAATCCTATGATTCAATAAATTCAATTGTTATAGGATATAAGGATTTAAAACCTTATTACATTTTATTAAATTTTAAGAATGATTCGTTAGGCACCAAGACTGAGCACTTTGACCTGACATTTGAAGGAGATTTATGGCTTCTAAAAAAAGCATACCCTTCGATTGAAGTATTGGATTTACAATCGGACGAGTTTAATAGCAATGCCAGTTTAGGAATAGAAAAGATTCAGAGGATAAAATCCATTACTATAGAAAGAAAAAAACTTCATCTATCATTATTTAGTGCTACCATTTCTTCGGGTACAAGAGATTATCTTACAGAAAACGTATGGGCGTTTGCTGCCAGGTATGTTGGAGGAACGAAAGAACTTGAAAAAAATCTAAGTTCAATTAGTCGTCCTGAGCTGTCAAAAAATGATGTAGATAGTGTTTTTCTATTTAAAGTAAAAATATCAAAAGAAGGCGATTTAGAGGAAGTAGAGCCAGTATATGGTAATAAATCTTCGTATTCTAAAGCGCTTCAAAAGAAATTGTCTAAAAAAAATACGAACTATTTTGGCGACGGTACTTCAAAATGGAAAGCTGCGATGCGGGGTAATGTCAGTAGGCCTTTGAATTCAATTTTAAAAATTTATGCTAAAAGAAGCCAAAATGGACAAATAACAATAAAAACTCCGACAGTGCTTAGAAACTGGACTGGTAACTAAGTCCAATAGTACGTCCGCAGAAAGTTTGTGGTACTGTTTGGTTTTGGACCTGTTTGATATTTAACTGTTCAAAAAAGATTACAGTTGTTCGTTTCACGATCAGTCTTTCGCAGGATCTTGATTTTGGTGTTTAAGAATATCCATCAGCGCACATTAGTAGAAAGATCAAGCATTAATAAACTGAACAGCCTTGACCTTATCTTACCATTTTATCTTGTGACACCTTAAAAAGAATGCTATTTTACAATGTTAATAACATTTATTGCTAATCAGTTAAAAAAAATGTTAATTTGTAGGTTAAGCCATAGAGATTTTAGATAAATAGATAGATGACTCATACTGCTCATAATAAATTAGTTAGTTTTATTTGGTCCATTGCCGATGATTGCCTTCGCGACGTATACGTTAGGGGTAAGTATCGTGATATAATTTTGCCCTTTGTGGTATTACGTCGTATCGATTCCTTGCTGGAAACGACAAAAGATGCGGTACTAGAGGAAGTGCGCTATCAGCGGGAGGATGCTGGCCAAATCGAGCTCGATCCAGATGGTCTTAGACATGCATCCAAGTATGTGTTTTACAACACATCACCTTGGACAATGGAGAAACTCAAAGGCACGGCGACCAATTCGCAGCAAAAATTGGTGGCCAATTTTGAAGAGTATCTGCTTGGCTTTTCTGCCAATGTGCAAGAGATTATCGAGAAGTTTAATCTGCGTGCGCAGATACGTCACATGGCAGCCAAAGATGTATTGTTGGATGTCCTGGAAAAGTTTACTTCTCCTTATATCAACCTAACACCGCTAACAAAGAACGATCCCGAGGGACGTCTGTTGCCAGCGTTGTCCAACCTGGGAATGGGTTATGTATTCGAAGAGCTGATCCGCAAATTCAACGAAGAGAATAACGAAGAGGCCGGAGAGCACTTTACACCACGTGAAGTCATTCAGTTAATGACCCACTTGGTCTTCGAACCTTTAAAAGATCATCTACCCAATATTATTACCATCTATGACCCTGCCTGTGGAAGTGGGGGGATGCTTACCGAAAGTGAAAACTATCTTGTCGAAGATGACGCCTTTAAATATAAAGGGGATGTCTACTTGTATGGTAAGGAGATCAATGATGAGACTTATGCCATATGTAAGTCCGATATGATGATCAAGGGCAAGGACCCAGAGAATATCCGTGTTGGTTCGACCTTGTCGACCAATGAGTTTTCGGATATGAAGTTCGACTTCATGTTGTCCAATCCACCATATGGTAAATCTTGGGCCTCGGAGCAAAAATATATCAAAGATGGTAAAGATGTTATCGATACCCGTTTTCAGATCAAACTTAAAGACTATTGGGGCAATTGGGAAACCGTAGATGCTACACCGCGTAGTTCCGATGGACAGCTCCTTTTCCTGATGGAAATGGTGGACAAGATGAAAGCGCCTACTTCCAATAAGATTGGTAGCCGTATTGCATCCGTTCACAATGGCTCATCGCTTTTTACAGGTGATGCTGGTTCAGGAGAGAGTAACATCCGTCGGTATATTATCGAGAATGATCTATTGGATGCGATTGTTCAGATGCCTAATAACTTGTTCTATAACACAGGTATAACCACTTATATTTGGTTATTGAACAATAATAAGCCAGCTGCAAGAAAAGGACATGTGCAATTGCTTGATGCTAATAAGCTGTTTCAAAAATTACGTAAAAATCTAGGGAGTAAGAACTCCGAATTTTCACCAGCACAGATAGGTGAGATTGTTAAAAATTATCTTGAGAACCAATCCGAAAGCGCGGAGAATGATCTGCTGCAAGTTAAACGCTTTAAGAATACAGACTTTGGCTACTATAAAGTCAATATCGAGCGTCCAAAAAGACTCAAGTCGCAGTTTACAGCGGCGGCTTTGAACGAATTACGATTTGATAAAGCGCTCAAAGTTCCGATGCAGGCCTTGTACGAAACCTATGGCGACCTAGTTTATACAGACCTTGCTAGCAAAAACGAAGAGATCAACCATCGGGCTGAGAAAGAAGACTGGGGACTCAACAAGAAGCAGTTGGCTAAGCTTATCGAAGCAGCTACCTGGAATAAACCAAAAGCATTATATGATGCTGCGCTTGTGCTCTGGTCGCATATTGGCGATAATGAGTTTAAGGATTTTAATGCCTTTTCAAGTTTGGTGGACGATACCTGCAAAAAGCATAAGATTACCCTTGCTGCTACGGAAAAGAAAGCGATCTTATCGGCGATAAGCACTTACGATGCCGAAGCAGAGAAAGTGATCAAAAAGATCGAAAAGATCACGGGTGATAAAAAAGTCCAATTGCTTAATCACCTTGGTTGCTCCGAGGAGCAATTACCACTATTTGGTTATTATCCGACAGCTAAAGCAGGAGAGTATACCGTATACGAGACCGAGAGTGACCTGCGGGACAGTGAACAAATTCCATTGGATGAATCCATTATCAGCTATTTTGAACGTGAGGTAGTTCCCCATGTTGAGGAGGCTTGGATTAATCTGGATTCTGTCAAAATCGGTTATGAAATCTCTTTCAATAAATATTTCTATAAACATACACCATTACGCTCTATCGAAGAGGTCAAGGCAGATCTCTTGGCTTTAGAAGAGCAGGCAGATGGTTTATTGCAAGATATTTTAAACTTCTAGGTCATGGAGCCACAAAGTAATCTACTTATTTATCAAAGTGAAGATGGCGTTACTCGTATCGAGACAAGATTAGAGGGGGAAACGGTATGGTTGACATTGGAACAGATGAGCGAACTATTCCAAAAATCTAAATCCACAATCAACGAGCACGTGCTTAATATCTTCAAGGAAGAAGAACTGGTTGAGGATGAGGTAAAGAGAAAAATCGGAATTTCCGATTTTTCTACCAAACCTACTAATTATTACAATCTCGATGTCATTATCTCTGTAGGCTACCGTGTCAAGAGCCATCAGGGGACCAAGTTCCGCCAATGGGCTACGGCGCGTTTACGCGAATATATCGTCAAAGGCTTTACCATGAATGATGAGTTGTTGAAGCAAGCTGGAGGAGGCAATTACTTTGACGAGTTATTGGCTCGCATCCGTGATATACGCTCATCCGAAAAAGTATTTTGGCGCAAAGTGTTGGATATCTATGCGACGAGTATTGATTACGACCCTAAGACGGAGGTCTCACAGCACTTTTTCAAAACTGTACAGAACAAGATGCATTTTGCTACGCATGGAAATACAGCCGCTGAGATTATTTACAAACGCATTGATGCCGATAAACCGAATCTTGGACTAACGAACTTCAAAGGCGAACAACCAAGCAAACAAGAAATACAGGTTGCTAAAAATTATTTGACAGAGGAGGAACTTAATATTCTCAATCGTACGGTAACAGCCTATTTGGAGTTAGCCGAATTGCAGGCACTCAATCGTAAGCCGATGTATATGCAGGACTGGATTACGCGTCTAGATGATTTTCTACGTATGGTGGGTAATGAGGTATTACAACATGCCGGAGCAGTAAGCCATGATCAAGCAGTGAAAAAGGCGGAGCTTGAATATGCTAAGTATAAGGAGAAAACCAAAAATGAACTATCCAAAGTAGAAAAGGATTTTGTCGCCTTTATTGATACAACCGCCAAAAGTCTAGAACGTAAAAAGAAGAAGTAATTATGAGTTCCAAATATACAGTATTACAGCAACCAGTTGAAACGTTACTTAGCTGGATTAAATCTGGAGAAATTGCAATTCCAGAAATTCAGCGTCCTTTTGTTTGGAAGTCCGCCAAAGTTCGTGATTTGATTGATTCATTGTATAAAGGTTTTCCTGTTGGATACATCATCACATGGAAAAATAACGATGTCAAATTAAAAGATGGTTCACTTTCTGCGGGGAAAAAGATCTTAATAGATGGCCAGCAACGTATTACTGCACTTACAGCCGCCGTGATTGGTAAGCGTGTTTTAAATGACGAATACAAAGAAATCAATATTAAAATTGCTTTTCACCCTTTCCCAGAAGAAGGAAAAAGCCATTTTGAGGTATTAAATAAAGCTATTGAAAATAATACGGAATGGATTAATGATATTAGTCCTATTTTGAATGGTGAAATGAGTATTTCAGCAGCGCGAAGAGCATATTTGTCAGTCAATCCGGAGGCGGATGAGGATAAAGTGGAAGAGAAACTGGAGTCTTTAAAACGTATCAGTAATCAACAAATAGGGATTATTGAGCTGGATGCTTTGCTGGATATTGATATTGTAACAGAGATTTTCATCCGTATTAACCAAAAGGGAGTTAAATTAAGCAATGCAGATTTTGTGATGTCCAAAATCGCTTCAGACGAAGCGCATAACGGAAATAAAATGCGACGCATGATCGACTATTTTTGTCGTTTAATAGTGGATAAATCATTTCATAAACATATTATTGACAACGATAAGGAATTTGCTGCGCACGAGTACTATAAGACTATCCAGTGGATGAAAGATGGTCGGGACGATCTTTATAGACCGGATTATTTAGATGTATTACGTGTAGCGCTGACCTATCAGTTTAATCGTGGTAAATTTTCAGATTTGGTCGCATTACTTTCAGGACGAAATTTTGAATTACGTACCAATGAAGAGGAGATTGTAGTGGAGAGCTACCAAAAGCTTGAAGCAGGTTTGCTTGCATTTTTTAATAAAACAAATTATCAACGTTTTATTATGATTGTAGAGTCAGCAGGATTTATTAAGAGTCAAATGCTGATTTCAAAAAATAGCTTGAATTTCTCTTACGCCTTGTTTTTAAAGCTAAAAGATGCCGGATATAGTGAAGCGATGACACAGAAATATGTGAAGCGTTGGTTAGTGTTTTCATTGTTAGTTGGAAGGTATTCAGGTTCCGCAGAATCATGGATTGATGGCGATATCAAACAGATCAATGAAAAGAGGATTGAGAATGTTTTGACTGAAATCGAAAGTGCCATTTTGGGAGATAGCTATTTTGAATTTGGCCTTGTAACGCATTTGGAATCGTCGTCCAAAAGCAATAATGGTTACAATGTCTATTTAGCTGCTCAATGTCTCCAGGGAACAAGAGCTTTTTTGTCAAAATCTATGACAATAAAGACATTGATGGAGAATAGGGGGGATGAACACCATATCTTCCCTAAAAAATATCTGGAGAAAAATGGTAAAGTGCAGAAAGAATACAATCAAGTAGCTAATTATGTGTTTACCGAGCAAAATACAAATATTAGAATAAAGGACCACGCTCCACAGTTGTATTTTGGTAGGATTAAAGATGCCATTTCAAATAAAAGTATAGAGTTGGGGACAATAGATTCTCATGAGGATTTGATTCAAAATCTTATTGAAAATGATATTCCTGAATCTGTTATCAACAGGGATCACACGACTTATGCAGAATTTTTGCAAGAGCGCCGTCAGTTAATGAGTCAACGTATTAAAAAATATTATTACAATCTGTAAACCATGCAACGATACGAGAAATATAAAGATAGTGGAATAGAATGGCTGGGGGAAATTCCGGAGCATTGGGAAGATAGAAAATTAGGGAATATATTACGACCATATTCTATTAAGAATAGAGCAGATTTACCTTTATTATCGATTACGAGAGAAAAAGGGGTAATTCAACGTGGAGAAGATCCTGAAGAGGATAATCATAATTTTATTCCTGACGATTTAAGTGGATATAAGCATTTAAAAATTGGTCAGTTTGGTATGAATAAAATGAAGGCTTGGCAAGGATCTTATGGTTATTCACATTTTGAAGGTATAGTTAGTCCGGCATATTATATTTTTGATATTTCATCTAAACTTTTTGGAGAATATTTTTCTAAAACAATTAGAAGTAAAGCATATATACCGTTTTTTGCAAAAGCATCTGACGGAGTTAGGATAGGTCAATGGGATTTGTCGAAACAGAGAATGAAAGAAATTCCATTTTATGTACCACCACTCAATGAACAAGAAGCTATTAATAAATTTCTTGATGATAAATGCGAAAAAATTGATGCAGCAGTCAATCTAAAAGAACAACAAATTGAGAAGCTAAAGGAATTGCGGCAAATCACCATTCACAATGCTGTTACCCAAGGTATTCCACATTCTAACGACGAAGGTGCCAAAATGAAAGATTCTGGAATAGGATGGATTGGTAAAATACCACAGCATTGGGAGGTAAGAAGACTAGCCTCTTTGGGATTTTTTTCTAAAGGAGGTGGTTTCTCCAAAGCGGATTTAGTAGAAGAAGATGGAGAACCAGCTATACTATACGGGGATATCTATACAAAGTATAATTATAAAATTCTATCTCCAATACGCCTAATTTCTCGGGAAGCTAGTTCTCAAGCTGTCAAATTGGATCGTAACGATTTGTTGTTTACTGGATCTGGAGAGCTAAAAGAGGATATCGGAAAATGTGTAGCATTTAAGTCTCGATTAACAACTTTTGCCGGGGGAGATGTAATTATATTTAAGCAACGAAAAAACTCAAGTGAATATTTATCATTTTGCATGAATACAAACGGAGCAAAATATGAGAAAGCAAAAAGCTCTAAAGGTGAGATAATCGTTCACACATATGCCTCTAAATTGAGAGAAATTTATATTCCGATTCCACCGTATCATGAACAAAAAGAAATCGTAGCTTATTTAGAAGAGCAAACCTCAAAAATAGACAAAGCCATCGCCCAAAAGCAAGAGCAAATAATCAAATTGAAAGAATACAAGCAGAGTTTGATCAATGAAGTAGTAACTGGTAAACTGAAAGTGACTGAGTAGTTTCAAGCACCATTTATATAATCTAAATTGGAAAGTATGACCTCAAAATATAACGAACAAGCTTTAGAATCCCTTATTGAAAAGGCGCTTACAGGATCATCGTTGGAAGACCTGAGAGAGCAGGGAACCAATATTGCAGATGCCAATGATAAATATGGGCAATATCTCTCCGGGAAAGGATACTATCTAGGCGATGCACTTGATTTTGACAAGATCTATGCATTGGATACACACCGTTTCTGGAATTTTCTTCAGGTTACGCAGGCAAAGGAATTTGCCAAGTTACAAGTCTATGGTGACTGGAAACTAAAGATCTTGGAACGTTATGATCGTATGGTCAAGAAATACGGCGTATTGCGTGTGCTCAAGAAAGGACTGGATGTAGATAATGCACATTTCACACTTTTTTATGAAGCACCCAGTGCCAGTAGTGCGCAAGCTGTGCGGGATAATTTTGAGCACAATCAGTTTGCTGTAACCAGACAAGTTCGCTACTCCAATCTCAATCCAGGAGAGGAAATTGATATGGTCATCACAGTCAACGGTATGCCACTCTGTACGATTGAGCTAAAAAATACGTGGACGGGCCAGACAGCTGCGGTACAGGGAATATACCAGTATAAACATACACGTGATAGTAACCAACCTTTATTGCAATTCGGACGTTGTCTCGTACATTTTGCTGTTGATACGGACGAGGTGTATATGACAACCAAACTTCAAGGAAAAGATACCTTCTTCCTTCCATTCAACAAAGGCGATGATATGGGCAAGGGAAACCCTGTCAATCCCAATGGACACCGTACAGCCTATCTTTGGGAAGAAACATTTAGCAAAGAAAGCTGGGCAAGCATTATCCAGCATTTTATGCTGTTAGAGGGTAAAGATAGTGATCCGCTTAGTAAGAAATTCTACATCTTTCCGAGGTACCATCAGTTGGATGTGGTGCAGCGACTTATAGCTGATGTGCGTACAGAAGGAGTTGGCAGCACCTATTTGATACAACACTCTGCGGGGTCGGGTAAATCCAATTCCATTACGTGGACAGCCTTTCAGCTTATCGAAGTAGAAGATCAGCAAGGAACGCCGCTTTTCGATTCTGTTATTGTTGTTACGGATAGGAGGGTATTGGATAGACAATTGCGCGATAATATTAAAAGCTTTTCCGAAGTGAAAAATATTATTGGTGCAGCATTTTCTTCCAGTGATCTAAGACTAGCTCTCGAAAGCGGAAAGCGTATCGTTATTACCACCATTCAAAAATTCCCACATATCCTAGAGGACATCGATGACATGAGCGATAAACGCTTTGCCATTATTATCGATGAAGCGCATAGTAGCCAAGGGGGATCGGCAGCGGATAAGATGAACCAGGTTTTGGGTAAGTTGGATACGAACGAAGAGGGCGAGGTCGATGCACAGGATTTAATCCTGCGTGCGATGGAAGCTCGTAAGATGCGTCAAAATGCGTCCTATTTTGCTTTCACAGCAACACCTAAAAATGCTACGCTAGAGCGTTTCGGTACCAAACAAGCCGACGGATCTTTCAAACCGTTTCATCTCTATTCAATGAAGCAGGCGATAGAGGAAGGATTTATTTTAGATGTATTGGCTAATTATACCACTTTTCGCAGCTATTACCAATTACAAAAGTCCGTAGAGGATAATCCTGAGTTCAATACCGGAAAGGCACAGAAGCGTTTAAAAGCCTTTGTAGAGCGTGATCCCCGTACCATACAGGCCAAAGCAAGAATTATGCTTCAGCATTTTTTACAGCAGGTTTATTACAAAAAGTTGCTCAAAGGAAAAGCTAAAGCAATGGTGGTGACGCAAAGTATAGAATCGGCTATACGCTACTATCATGCATTAAAGCTTATACTTACTGAATACGACAATCTTTTTAAAATTGTTATTGCGTTTTCAGGCAAAAAGCTTGTGGATGGTATTGAGTATACCGAAGCATCTTTGAATGGATTTCCAGATTCAGAGACCAAAGACAAATTTGACGAGGATGACAATCGTATCCTTGTGGTCGCCAATAAATACCTTACGGGTTTTGATCAGCCCAAGCTGACCACAATGTATGTAGATAAGAAATTGCAGGGCGTATTATGTGTACAGGCACTTTCCAGACTTAACCGTTCAGCCAATAAATACGGAAAGAAAACAGAAAATCTTTTTGTATTAGATTTCTTCAATGATGGTGCTGATATCAAAGCCGCATTTGATCCATTTTATACGGCGACATCCCTGAGTGGTGCTACCGACGTCAATGTGCTGCATGATCTCAAAGATAGCCTTGATGATTCCGGTATTTACGAGTGGCATGAGGTTGAGATTTTCAATACCAAGTTTTTTCAAAGTGTACCGGCAGATCAATTGAGCCCTATTATTGACCAAGCTGCATTACGATTTAATAATACTCTGGATTTAAATGAAGAGCAAAAAGCGGATCTCAAGATCAAGGCTAAGCATTTTGTAAAAGTATATGGCCAAGTGGCTGCGGTGATCAGTTTTGAAAATATGTTTTGGGAAAAACTATTCTGGTTTTTAAAATTCCTTATTCCTAAGATGATCGTGAAGCGTAAAGAAGATGAATTGCTGGATGAGTTATTGGATGCGGTAGATTTGTCCACATACGGTATTGAACGTGTACGTTTGAATGAATCATTGTCGCTTGATAAGGATGAGAGCACGCTCGATCCTGCAAATTCCAATCCACGCGGTGCGCATGGTGATGATGATACCGATGCATTGGACAAGATTATTCGAGATTTCAATGATCGCTGGTTCGCCGATTGGGAAGCAACTCCAGAGGACAAGCGTCAGGTATACGAGACATTTACGCAGCGTATTGCAGATCATCCGGATTATCAACAGAAATACGTGGATAATCTCGATCCTTATACGCGTGAGCTAGCTTTTAAGAAGATATTTGATGATGTAGCTTTGTCTATGCGTAAGTTTCAAATGGAATTTGCTAAACGTCTAATGGATGATCAGTTTAAGCAGGAATTTAGGAGCAGTACTCAGAGGTATTTGGATAGATAGTTCAATATGAAGACTTTTGGAAAAACGATACGCTTGTTTTTAGTAGACGGCACAGCTAATGGGCTTATGACAGCAGAGCTGAGTAATTGGACAGGAATAGGCGTTAAGGTACCTCGTATCAAAATTAAAGAATATAGTAATCGCCCAGAATTTCAAAGACCAGGAGTATATATCTTAATTGGTAAGGGAGAGAACAATGAGGACGCAGCTTATATTGGTGAAGCAGAAATTATCGCTGAGAGATTAACCAACCATATCGCTCAAAAGGAGTTTTGGAACGAGGTAATATTTTTTGGTAGTAAAGATAAGTATCTCAATAAAGCTAGTGTAAAATATCTTGAAAATAGACTTTATGACTTAGCTTTGAAGGCGGGACGTTTTGTTCTTAATCAAAATATTCCTACGCGATCTGAATTGTCTGAGGCTGAACAAGCAGAGCTAGAAGAATTCCTAGCAAATATAAAAGTGCTCACAGCAACATTAGGGCATCGTATATTTGAAGACTTAGAAGAAACTGTAGATCGTAATGAAACACAGCAGCAGATTTTTTTCTGTAAAAATGGAGCCGGGGCTGAAAGCAAAGGTAGCCCATCCACGGAAGGTTTCATTGTTTACAAAGATTCTATTTTCATGATGTTAGAGCAGCCTTCATTATCTGAAGGAATCCGTATTGAACGGGGGCAAATGGTACATGATGGTATTTTAAAGATTGAAGGTGATTTTTATATATTAACTAAAGATTATGTATTCACTTCCTCATCAAGAGCTGCATGTGCGACACTGGCGAGATCGGCGAGTGGACCGCTGGAGTGGAAAACAGCAGAGGGAATCCAATTAAAGCATTATGAGCTATAAAGCGAATTACTCACAAATTTATTTTTTATGAAATACACTAAAACTAACCCTAACATTTCATACTCTCAATTCTATAATATGGTTCTCCCTGTTATTAACTTTAAAAGTTTGACTGGAAAAGAGTATGATGTGAAGTTATTAGACGCCGATGAAATGAAGTTTGTGAGAGTTTCAACAGGTGAAAAATGGTCTATGAATTTGAAAGGAGTGCATCAGGCATATTTGGAATTGACTGATTTTAAAACCGCAAATTTTAAGACATATGTTCCTCGCACACATTCGCCAGCATTAGGTCTCTTATTACACCTAGGATTGTTGAAAAAGTAAGTGATGAAAATTACCAATGAATTTGTCGGTAAGTTATTGTTGCTCTGGATCGTATTCTTCAACTTTTTAAAACTAGTTGTAATGTTTATTTGGAATGTTAGGAAGAATTACGAGCCTCGAACTAATATTTTGAACCAAGCGGGAAATTGTATTTTATATTCTACTATTTGGATGGCGATTTGGTTTTTTACTCCGATATCCAATCTTTTCAAAGAGAATTTGCCCGAATATCTGTTTAGTAAGGATCTGGACGACGGAAGTAATAGTACACTTGTTGTTGTTCTTACCTTATTAATGGTTCTACCGCTTGTTCTGCGGGGTAAGAAATTAGTAGAAAATAGATATGTTATTCCATTAAAATATCTATCTCCTTTTCTGGCTATTATATACTTATATTGGTATTATAGGCTATTCACAAACGACTTTTATTTTTACAGTATTTTTAAAGAGGAAACACAACGCTCTTTGAAGATATTAGATCTCCCAATTCTAGCTCTAGTAATTTTTATAATACTTGCGCTATTCTATTCTGTTTTTCAGCTGAAAGCTAAAGAAGCTAAAGATTCATTGATGATTGTTGATAGTCCATTGAGAGATCAAGAGAAGGACGAATATGACCGAAGCCAATTTTACAAGTCTCTTATTGAAACTCTTGGTACTTCTCAGGGAACGTTGGAAAGAGCATTAAGTATAGGATTAGTAAATAAATGGGGAGAAGGAAAAACATCATTTATAGGATTTTTAAAAAAAGAATTCTTAAAAGACGAGAATACTATATTTATTGAATTTGATCCTTGGTATTCTACTAACAGCAACAACTTGACTTTGGATTTCTTCCAAACCCTAGATGATGAGCTGTCGAAATATATTTACACCGGTTCTTTATTAAGGAAATATGCAAAAAGCTTAACTAACATAGACAGCCCATTAAACCCTCTTAAATATTTGCCAGCTCAATGGATTTCCGAAAAATCCAATGAGCAATATTTTCAGGATGTCAACTCTCTGCTTCGAAAATTAAATAAGCGTATAATAGTAGCGATAGATGATCTAGATCGATTAGATAATAAAGAGGTTTTTGCTGTTTTTCAAGTAATACGTAATTCGGCAAATTTCTCAGGAATGGTTTTTATTACTCCGTTTGATAAAGAATACGTACACTATTCTTTGGATAAACTTAATATATATAATCCACAGGATTATTTAAAGAAGATTTTTGATGTCGAAATTTCATTACCTCCAATTAATGAGCGCCAGTTGACTCGAGTATTTGATAGCATGTTTAAGCAAACCTTGGAAAAATTAAATAAAATAGATATTGAAAGTAAAAAGAAAATAATCGAGCAATTTGAAGAGATATTGTTGTCCAATAGGCCCACAATAGTTAGTACAGTGAAATATTCGATGATTGGCAGGACCATATTTAATTTATTTAGAAATAAAAGGGATCTGATAAGATTTGTAAACTCTTTAGTAGTGTCTTTAAGAGATTCGCATGATACGGTTTATCTGTTAGATGTCTTTATTTTAGAGCTTATAAAATATTTGGATATTGGTCTCTTTAGACAGTTATTTGAAACTAAAGCCTGGATTTCTATCAAAGAAGGATCAAATAATTTTTTGAAGATCTACGAGCTTAACCAAAACGAAGTGGATAAAATGATTATGGCAGTACACAATAAAAATTTACATGGAGTATTGAACCAGCTCCTAGGTGAATTGGTTGTTATGCCGCTTTCAAATGATTTTAATAGTGACTTCAGTTTCCATTATGCATCCAATTATTCAAATTATCACCAGTTTAATTATGAAGGCGTGAGTAGAAAAGATTTAAACGATTTATTTAACGGCTAATGAGAAAGGATATATTGATTAAATATAGAGATAATCATCAGGAATTGGATTTACTTGGTGCCTTAGAACAAAAGGGACTTATTCAATATGATAACGAATATAAGAAGCTAATAGAGATTCTTTGCGGAATGTTAAGCATTACGAATGATAATAATATCCCTATTCAACAGTTCCTTTTCAATTCTGTATATAAAGTATTAGATTTGATTCTACTTTCTGGAGAAAGTATAAAAGAGTTTGTTTCCATAATCTCGGATAGCATCCCTAATGATAACAGTAGTGTTAATGCATTTATATTTCGATTTATATTAAATATTAAGGATAATTCGGAGGGAATTGCTAAGAAAAATAACATAGATCTTTTGAAAAAGGAGCTTGAAGAAGTCAATATTAAGGCTCTTACAAATGCAATTGATGAAAGAAAGGATTATGATCTAATTATAGAACAATTTTACAATTGTGTTACTGATATGGAGGCTAACAGAAGAATTATTTTGCATCCTGATGCAATAGAGAAATTCCATAATTATATCGCGGAAAATCCGACTAATTATCTAAAATATTTTATAAGACCATATTATACTGGCCCAAATAAGCATAATATAGAATTTTATTTACATGTTGGCGAGCCTTTTTGTTCAAGGATATTTCCTAACGATAGTTTTACCGAATTTCTTGACACTATTGGTGATAAAATCGCTGATTCAAGTTTGTTGGAGGATATAAAAGAATTCTATAATAGGGCTATTTCTAAACAAAACGGAGAAGATGAGACAGTTATTTTATACAGTCCAAAATTCACACCTCAATATGAAATTGACCGCTTGCCCCTTACATCTAGTAACCATAAGCATGTAAGACCAATATGTCTTCCACCAGATTATAGTGAGGGTATACAATAAATATGGGGTTATACTATAACCCCATATTTATCTCCAAAAAACTCATCCAAATGAGCTTGATTTGTCTCCTCTAACAGAAATGAAATCTCCTCCTCAGACAAGTCACATACACCGAAATTGTTGATGTAGGTGCTATTCAAAGAATAATATTTATTGGAATAAGGTTTACTAGTAGACTCTATGTAGTACCAGAAGACTTTTGATTCCATAATCTTACGAGCGATTTCTACTTCCAGTTCGCTCTCTCCTATGAGCGCCAAACCGTTGTAAAACATTAAGTTTTCGTCATGGTCAACAAGAAAGGAGGGAGTAACATCAGAGAACTTTGGAAAGAACAATTTATGTCTCATTCTCTCTAATGACTGTGTCCGGCCATAAGCATACCAATTATCATAATCTTTTGCGCCACCCTTGTCTCGGTCTTCTAAAATGCTCCTTTTATGTTGTAGATAACGATACGCTTTAGGATAAAGATCTTGAATCTTTTCTTCTGGCATAATCGTGACTCGATTACCAATTTGTTCATAAGGGAAAATAACCTTTTCTTTCAAAGAATTTATATCCTTTATACGGCTCAATTTATTCGAATTAACGATCTCCTTACATATACCGCGTTCAATTTCGAACCGTTGTCCATTTTGTAAATAAAAGAAATTATCATCTTCATCAGCAGGTGAGAAGATATAGATGTCATTTTTAAGTGTTGCGATACCATGCCGCGTAGTGTATATATCTCCAAACGGTCGACCCGTATTCTCGATAGCAGTTACAGTTGCTGTATTTCTTAAGTTCCAGCCACTTCGGTTATTTAATGTGACATATGGTCGTGTATGATGTTCTCTGGGTTCATTCAGAGTCTCTTCGGTAATGCTCGCATAACGTATAGCGTCCGCTTGACGATTGTAAATAAAACAAATGCAGACATATGTATTCTTTGATTTGAAGATTTGTTCTGCACCAAAATCTTCGATTATAAAATCAAGTTGATGATCCGCGAAATATTGGCGCAATGCTCGTCCGTTTAAGCTTTTGAAAAAGCTATTCATAGTGATGAACCCTAATACACCGTTCGGTTGGAGGTTTTCGATTCCGATTTGAAAAAATGGTATATATAAATCAGTAAGACCAACTTGGGCTACTTCCCAATGTTGTAAATTGAGACGTGTCTGCTCGTCCATATTGCGGTAGCGAACATAAGGCGGGTTACCCAGCAGAATTGAGAATCCGATAAATCCAGGAACATTCTCAGCCCAGTTGAACGTAAGTGCATCGCCAACATAGAGGTTAAAATTAAAATATCCAGGATCTTCGCCTTCAGAAAGAGCCAAAAGGGTTAATAAAAGTTGAGCTCTTGTTGCTGAGTACTTTTGAATATCTAATCCGTATAGGTTCTCACTAAAAATCTGAGAATATGTTCTGCTTGTACGAGCTTTTAGCTCTCTAGCAGCTGTGTATAAGAAACTTGCACAACCGCAAGCGATGTCGCCAATAACAACTTCTTCTAAATTAGCCTGATTTTCAAATGTTTTGTTAACAATGTATTCACGTATGTTAATAGGTGTGTAGATAGCTCCATTAACTATGCGATCTGCTGGTGAAACAACATTTTCAAAAAGCTTAATAACTGTTTCTAATGAAATTTCACTAAATTGTTCTGCAAGTAATTCTTGGAATTCACCTAATAGCCTATATTCTTCTTCGAATGCTTCCGTAATAATATATTCATTTATAAATTGATTGTTTTCTGGAAGTGCTTCATTTGCATAAATATACGCGGATACAATTAATCGATCAGCATCATACGGATCGAGAAATGCCAAAAAAGCGAATATTTTTTTCATACGCGAAGTTAGCTAATATCTTGCAATTAGATTGTGATTTTTTGTTTCGTAATAATTGGGAGCCCTTCCCAATCAATTCAATAATTAAGTGTATTGAATTGCAATAAGTTATGTATTGGCTTTAACTAAAGTTAATTGCTTATATGAAAGTAGGGCAAATATTGTTAATAGTGAGGGGATCCCAGATTATATTTCCACCCTCAAAAGGTCTCCATTGGTTGGCCAAAGTATGAAAGTAAGGCTTCCAAATAGCTTCTTGATAGCTCTGTTGTAATTTTACAAATTCTCTTTCATCTTTTAAGCTTTCAAATGCGATAGGGTAAAAATTGGAAGTAAGAAATCCAATTCCTAAGATAAAATCAACCGGCTTATGCATTATTCTTGGTGTATCTATATAAAATAAATCTCCTAAATTTGGGGCACTTGACTTTGTAGGGTTAAAATTATATTGTAGATGATAAACAGGATGGGGTTCTTTGGTATTGACATTTCCAGTATGCTTATCAATATGAAATCCAAAATGATATGTTTTTTGCCCAACACCTTTTATCATAACGTTGTAAGCTAATTCAGTGAATGGGTCATGAAATGTATTCCAATCTTGAATTTTAGCACGTAACTTCATGTTTAAGATTACTTCTCCTTTAGTAATATCTTGTGGTTTAACGTGGTTTAAAGTGTCCAAAGGCATCCTAAAACCATCAATATCATAGCCCCATATATTCTGATCTCGATCACCATTTTTTAATGTAGGTATAAAATCGCTATTATTTAGTTGAGAAATAACGGTCTCCAAAGGTGTTGTATCACAATCTCCTAACTTATTGTCCAAGGTCTGGCGTAATATTCTCAAATCAGTAGCTCTAGCTCTTCTAAAAGCCATATTTCTTTCACTAACTGCCATGGATTATAGTTTGGTTTTAATATCGTTAATTCTTTCAATCTCGGAAAAATGTGGTTCAATTCCTTTTTTAGCACCTAATCTTTCTAAAACTGCATAGAGTGAAATGTATTTAGGCTCTTGCCATACTTTCAATTCGTGAGATAATTTTACTTTAAATCCTTCTAGAGGGTCTAAAGGGCATTTAGTTGCTTCACATATTGTCCAAAACTCTTTACTCGTATTAAATTTTATAGGCTCTGCCGCTACTATGCCATCGATACTAAAAAAGTCCTTTAATATAAGAACTCTTTCTTCAGCTTTTAGAAAGGAAAAGTTTTTTCCGGAAATTTCCTTTAATCTCTTATTTAACATATCTGCCCACCATCTATTCCAGCCCTCTGAAAACAAACCTTTAAACTTGCAATCTTCAAATTTTAACAATAGTTCTTTCCAATGAGCTCCACTAGCCTCAATATCTATGCCTAGTCTCGCTGCTAAAACAGTTTCTTTAATTAAAGGGTTAGTACAATGAAAAAGCGTTTTTACAGTGAAATGTGCAAAATCATACGGTACTATAATATCTTGATTATAAAATCGTTCAAATATCCTCTGGTCTAGATTTTTTAGATCTTCTCTTTGGAATATTTGATTTAGAGAAGTTGTATCAAAAGCTAATTCTTTATATCCTTCAGCTAATGCTTTTAGTTTTCTAGAAAATCTTTCATAATCTGGGTCTTCTGATTTTCTAAAAGTATAATCAAATAAATCATGGCTTGTTTTATCCGATTTATATGTTTCTTTTATTTTGGGTAAAGTAGAACATAGTACAATTGGGAAAGAAGGTATATCTTTCCTTGCACTTACTGCTCTTAATTCTGCACTTATTGAAATAGCACTATACTCCAACTGATTAGGACCTTCTCCGTCCAATCTTAGGTCGATTAATAATCCATTATATTTTTCATCTACTATTTTGCTGTTTATCAGGCTCTCCAATTCTGAAAAATTCATTCTTTTTTTTATTGAAAGCTGGTGAACTTCAACCAATCCTGTATCAGTAAAACCATTTATTAATGAAGAGACTGATTCATCATTTTCATCATCAACATAGATATATTTAGGTATTGACATAATTTATTTTTCTAATTTTTTGGTATTTCTATTCTTATTGTTGTATTATAACCTTCTAAAGGGGGGGAAACATATATTTCTCCGTTATAGAACTCAATTAAATCCTTTACTATTTTTAATCCTAAACCTGTTCCTGTCAGAGCTGTTGCATCGTCAGAAGTATGGTTAGAGGCAGTTGATGTTGTATAAAAAGCATTAAAAATATTCTCTTCGTTTTCTTTGCTAATTCCATCACCGTTATCTGAAAACTCTAAGAAAATCATGTTGTCATCCTTGCCACATTTTATAAAAATCTTACCATCAGATTTCGCTCTTTTGATTGCTTTTTTTGAGTTTGTATATAAGTTAAATAATATTGACGCCCATTCTGATGGGTGCATAGGAACAGTAAATAAGTCATATCCTTCATATTTGGTCGGTAACATATTTATTGATGCTCTCCTCAAATCATTTGAAATAACTGTTTCAAAATTTCTAACCACATCTCTCAGTTCTATAGGTTCTAATTCTCTATGTACATTTCTAGAAATTGTTTTATCGAAATATGAAGTATAGGCACTAAATGATTTTACATTTGTTTCTAACAATTCAGTTCTTTCATATACTTCTTTATAATCTTTGACTGCATTTTTAAGAAAACGTATATCCGCATCAAAGCCTGGTAAAAAACGTTGAACTTCGTGTACAAATTCTCCAATTACTAATCCTAGTCCCGCCAAAATTCGAAGCATATTAACTTCATCAATTAGTTCTTGATTTTTTGCTTTTTCTTCTTCTCTTGCTTGTTTTATTTTTTCAAATATATCTTCAGCTTTTTTCTTTTTATCTTGTTGATCTGATGAATTTTGACCTGTGCTATTTGTATTCCCAGAAGGCGTTATTAATTCTTTTATTTCATTAATAGCATTATCAACCTTTTCTGAAGGATTCTCCTTTTCTTTTTTATACCCTTTTTGCGAAGCTGTAACTTTTCTACCTCTTAAGGCTTGTACTTTCATAACAGCACTAGTCAGAGAGCGATAAACAAAACTGACCAATTCATTCAAATATTCATTCTCGATTAACCCCTCTCTACTTGAGGTTTCTTCAAAATTATCAGATTTATCAATGAGCTCTACAAATCCAAAGAAATTCCTATTTGTATGTTGAGCTAAAATTATATTTCTGTTATTCGATTTATCCAAGCCTAACCAGTCATCAAACGATTCACCATAAGGCAGGACGCGAAAACCATTGCGATATAGTCTAATTCCCCCTTTTTCAAAAAGTAATTCTCGGATGAATGTCATAGTTCCTGGTGCAAATAAAGAGGAATCAAAAACATAGTAATAAGCTTTAAAATGTAGTCCTTTTATTAGATTGAATGGAGTATTTGCATCATCTTTATCTTTGTCATTATTACCTATTAAATACACTTCTTGAGGAAAACTTAATTTATTACTCTTTAATGCCCAACATCCTTGCCCATCATCTAAGACATATCCCTCAATTTCAGCTAAAGCGTGCTGAAAAATTGCCTTTTCTTCATCAACAATTGCAACTAAATCCCCTTTGTCACTTCTGTAATAATTACTTTTGAATCCTTCATCAATTGATATTTCTTTTTCTTCTTCTTTCTTTTTTGAAAGAGGGAATGGTTGTAATAATTCAGAAGTATAGCGATAAACTCGTTTTATCATAGCATCAGACCATCCTTCTCGAAGACCTTCTATGATTAGTTTAGTTCCACTATCTTTAATTTTTTTTACAGATTCAATTGAATTGGAAATGGCCAATAGGTCTTTGTCAATTGAAAAATCATCCCAATTTATTTCAACTCTTAATGCTTCTCGCGATTGTGCTGTTTGAGTAATAATTATTAGTCTATTTCCTAGACGCTGAGTCGCAAATCTACCAATCCCTTTTTTACCAGCTTTTTGACGTTTGTATTTTTCGGACACTGGATTATGAATTTTATCAGAAGAAGACAATCTCATAAAACCGTTCACTAATTGTTCGCGATTCATTCCATTCCCATTATCGTCAATTGTTAAAACTCCACCTTCCTTCCAAGCGTTCTCAAAAATTAAATCAACTTCCGTGGCATCGGCATCGTATGCATTTTTTATAAGTTCGGATACAGCTGTTTCTTGCTTTCCAACGAGTTCTTTTCCTAATCTATTAATGATACCAGCATCCACGGAAAACCTCACCGCGGATTCATCTAGACTAGCAATTTTATTGGATAACGTAATTATCATATTGTTATCAGAATTCTCTTTTAAAAGCTCTTCTGACAATCTCTTTTTTAATTCTGATAATGTGGTTTCTTCCTCCATTATGTTAGCTTATTTATTTGAATCTTGAAAGTATTTAATCTCGTTATTTGTTTGCAAGGTAGAAAATATTTCAATATCGGTAGTAGTAGAAAAGTTCGATTAGATAATCAGTTTGCTGTCAATTGATCAATTTTATTTATTTCTCACCCTTAATTTCTACCATTGATGATTTCTTCTCGGACCACTTGTTATAAATATGGAACCATCTCCACATTTTTCAATTGAGGATTTTAGAAATGTTTCTTTTACTTGTTTTAAGCTGTCATTTAATAGGGTAGAGCATCGTATTTCATTGCCATCAATTTGCTCAATCACCCATTTTACTGATGGGTTTGACTTGTGGTAGATTTCATCTCCAATGTTAAAGTTCTCCATACTTCTTATCTATTTAATAAATGCGAATATTTTCTATGCTTCTGGCAGGAATATTTAGTTTTAGTTCCTTTTTTAGTTCTTCCGAGCTACTTTGTAAAAATACCAATTCTCCACTGCGTTGTTTCTTCATTATATCTTTACTTCCCCTAATTTCGATAAGATTTTTTATAATACTAAATCGAGAAGAATCACTATGATAAACTATGATTATTTTGCCTTTTGAGTGTTTTTTTTCAAGTGCTTCAATTCGATCGAACACTTCATTTATATAAATTGCATCAGATTTATCTAGAGAATGCCCCCAAAAAAAGAATTGATATAATTTATCTCTTCCCTCTATTTCATTAATAAATTTAAGATCAATGCCAAAATTTAATTTCTGAAAGTATTTGGTAAATGGAATCAAATTTGGGCCATCAATGGAGATATTTTCCCATTCATTTATACCTAAGATAATGTTATTAGCTTCTAATTCCCCATGAAGGAAACAGGTACCTGGCTTGTTTGATACTAATTTAGAAAAAGTTGGGGTATAATTAAAAGTAAAATGATGGGTTATCTTTTGCAGTAATATTCTCCTTTCGTCTGATTTCAATAAATCATATAATGGTATTACTATTTCTCTTAAATATTCCTGAAATATATTTCTGAAAGTATTTAAATCATTTAATATAGATGAAAACAAAATGTCATTTTCAAAATCAACATGGAATTCATCGATGGATCTCAAAAAAATAGGATTTAATTGAGGAACCATAAAACTATTATTCAAGAATATTTTAAAGTCTAATAGGGTCAGATAGATTTCATAGTTTTCCTTATGAAAGTTTTCTTTATAGTAGATAATATCTGATTTGAAATATCTCCCGTTTTTTAGAAACGTTTCAGTTTTAATTTCATTAAGACTTGATTGAATAATTGATAATGCTTTTTCTATATATTTTTCGAAATCGATCCACGTATTAATAGTGAATATTCTAGATAGATAGTTAAACCACGTACTGTCTTGTAACCGTTTTTGGAAACTTTCAAAATCCTGAAAAGATGAATTAGGTACACTATCTGAAATTTTTAAGATAGAAATATCCTCTCGAAAATCATTCCAATCAAATTTGGAACTTTCCTTCAATTTCTTGCAGATTTTTATAAAATCAGAATATCCTGTTGGTAAACCAAAACTCAAATCGAAACCGTTTCCCGTAATTAAAATTTTAGGCATAAATTCTTAAATCTCATAAGACAATTTATATAGCACAATGAACTTTGAATTATTCTCTTCGGAAGAAAAACTGTTTAAAATTTATAGGCTGTATGTCTTTTTAAAAATAGCTTCTTCTAAGATAGATAGACTTTTTTTGGAAAACAAATCTTATTCGTTAAAACAAATAAATTGCCTTTCTACTGTGTTCGACTTTCTCACCATTAACGTTGGTGGTTAACCCACATAACTTATTTTCCGTCTCGCACCCGGTTTCTTCTGATATCCTCCACATACTAGGTCGTTGAGCACTCCATCTCGGCATTGTCTAAGCATTTCTCGAAAATTGAACCCCGGTTTAGGTCCTTTTGTATTTGTTAGAATACCAACATCAGATAAAGCTTCCGTACATTCATCTGCTGTTAGAAATCGTAGATTATTCTTCTTCATGTAAAGTTGAAGAAAATCTGATACATCTGGTACTTATTGTTCTGTACAAACAAATTCCATAGTTATTCAGTATTTTATTAATGGCTGCTTTTATTACAATGCGAAAACAAACCTTCCATTCTCATCTTTCTTGCTCGTCAACTTAGGAGTTCCTTTTGTTCCATTACAGGCTTTTAAAGCATTTGCAAGAAATAATGGACGTACTGCACCATCGAATTCTTTCTCACAATCTTTGAGAATCTGTAAGGCGTTTTTAGGATCGCTGAAATATTCTGAGGAGATTTGATTTAATACCCAATCTTTAACTGATTGCTCCTTGATTATACTTGGGGATTCTAGTAATAAATCTTTTGGTTCAGCAAATAAGATATCTATAAATTCTATTCTGCCATCTTTGAGGATTTTTTCAGCTTTATGAACAGCCAAGTCAGATTCACTCTTTGCTACAGATATTTGGATGGTAAATTCTGAGTTAGTGATATCAGGCACTATTTGCTCAATACTACAATCGAAAATCTCACGGAATATATTATTAAATGGTATGGAGTAAATTAAGGTATGAGTGGGATCTTCAGCGTCACGAACATAAAAGTCACGTTGTCCCATGAGGAAAGAAAGTTCGAATTGATTATAACCTCTTTTCTTTCTCAAAAGAAGTATATTGAGCATTTTCTCGACCTCTATTCGGGGCATGGCATTAATGTTAATTATTTCAAATTTAAGATCAACTTGCATAAAATTGGCCATTTCTTTGACCACAAAGATACTAATCCTTTTTGTGCTTACCGATAAGGATGTATGTATTTAGGTCGCCTTTAAGAGCTACTTTGAGTCTTTTACTTTTGCCTTTTACAGCGCGCTCTAGTGGACGAGTAAAGTCTTTTGCTTCCCAGTTTTGATTTTGGACTTTATTAGCTTTAATTATAATTTCATTTAGGGTCTTTGCATTTTTGAAAAAAGTTTGATCTTCTATTAATGCATTTAGGGTAGGTGCTGGACCTACGCCAGGTGGAATAGGAGGAATTTCTTTGAGGACTTTATCGTTGGATAAAATCTCTTTCGGATAGAAATCATAAATAGTATATTCCGTTTTAATAACTGTGCTATCGCCTGAATCTTTAAGTTCCTGTTGTCTCAATTTGGCAATTTCAGAAAAGTATATAGCAATTTCGCTCAAAACCTCATCATTGTATTTTGAATTGTTCGCAGCGCTTTCCATGTGTCCGATATATTTTTCATTTTTTTCAAGATGTTCAGAAATATCTTCGCCAGAAATTCCTAATTCAAATCGAATATTTCTAACAGCAATAATAATATAAAGTTCAATTGGAAATAGATACCACGTGTTTTTATTCATAGATAAATTAAGGAATAGAAATATTTTATGCTTTGTGCTGTAAATAATTTGAATTTTATAAATCACTTTAGTATCTTTGTTTAAGTAAAATATTAGATCGGTCATCTATAGTTTAGGTGTTTAAATCAAAGAGTCTTGTGCCTGTATTTTCTGACGCCACACCGCAAGACAGCAGATTAAACACCCATGTCTATACTTTTATGCTATATTTGCATAACAGATAGATGTGGGTACTGCTGTAAATCCGTGGTGTGTAAGGCGTCAGAAACTTTATTTCAGGTACGGTGTGCAGTCCCACATTTATCATTAGGCGACCTACCGACAAGACTCGTTACCAATAAACGAGTTATGAACAAAAAACAACAATCAAAGAACATCATCACTGCCCCCGAGTAGCTCGGCTGGTGTGGCCAAATAGGATTTGGCTTCTCTTTGCCATGGACCGCGTAACGCCAATATTATACACCTGTGTGACCCCTCATTCAAACGCGCTCTGGCTCCCAGAATGAAATAATTATTACTAATGTGAACTGAGTAACATCAGGCTCCCAATAAAAAGCTGATTTCGATCGGAGAGGGGATGCTATGTACTTTCGGTTACGGATTTACAGACTGAAAAATGAACAGGATTTTAGCGCTACAATTTGCTTTTGATCGAATGATTTATGATGTCCATAAGATCGATTATGATCCTATAAAGGATATTGAAGCATTCTGGAATCATTATGCCTTAGACGCTATTTCTGCTAATATACTCCAGTTATTGAGCACATATCTTGATGGTGGTGCAGGAGAGAATAGGCTCCTAAAAGATAAGGAAATGCAAGAATTTGCAACCGCATTGTATCGGGTGTTGATAGCTTATTGTATCGTCAATCATCGCAATATAGATCTGAGTACAGTACAGCTGTCTGCAGAAGCAAAAGAGCGCATCGGAAAAGAGCTAGAGTTGAGCAGAAAAGTCGCTGAGTTTTTCGGTCGGTTATCGAAGTAACCACTAACAAAAAAATGATGAATACCCTAAAATTAATATCCTTTTTAAAGGCTTATATAACCTATATATTTCAAGTACCTGTTAAGCACTACTTAAGCACAGATATAGTACTAGTTACGCAAAAATTGCGTAAGAAAATTAGACAAGGAAAAACGTACTTTAAAGGTACTTCGATCCAGCTTAAAAAGCGCTGTAAGAATAGCGCTCAGAACCTTCCAAAAAAAGCAGATTCTTCGGGCAGCCTTCGGCTTTTGTTTGAGTGTCCTTCGACACTGCTCCGTACCAGCGTCGCCTCATCTTCGGGAATGCTTCGACTGTTGGTCGACTGCGCTTCGGGTAGGAGTCGAAGCGTACTCGAAGTCCTGCCGAAGCCGAGCCGAAACGCTCCCGAGCCTGTCTCGAACATGTCCCGAAGAAGTCTCGAAGCTGAGCCAGAGGCAAGTCGACGAGCGGGAGAGGCATTACCTTCTTCGGACTTTTGCCTGAACAACTTCGCCCCAACTTCTGCCTTTCATGCTATCGGCATCGAGTTTTCATCGGGATCTCATCGGGCTACACCGATCAAAACCCGATGCGGACTCCATGAAAAACCGATGAAATCTAAAAATTCGGCAGGAATTGCTCAAAAGATGGTCGACTATAGCTTGGCACAAGAAAAACACAAGCTTGACTATAGCGCGACCCTAGGTTCACCCTTGCTAAGCCCTTGTTATACACAAGGACAACTAAACGATTGCACAAGCCCCATACAACAAAAGCAAGCTTTTCAGCAGGTGCCAGATTTTAGATTGACATATGGAGTAGAACCTGAACGATCTGTTTTAAGGTTCTTTAAGTCGATCTGTAAGGTTTTTGTGTCTCGAATCAATACTTTACTTGGCTCCATAGATCTAGTTGTTCAGCGGGCTTTAAAATGCTTTTTATTCGTTGCAGATTATAAGCGTGCGTATCGCATGGTTTTGGCATGCTTGTTTTTATGTTTAGTTTCTATGTTTAGTTTATCGGCTCAGACGCCCCGCAAGGACAGCGGGGCAAATGGGCCATCTCCGATCAAAGCTTTAAGCATTGGCGACAAGATTCCTCAGTCATTATGGGATACTCCGCTTGAAGTGGTCAACCATCCAACTGGTCAGAAAACAATAAAGTTCAGCGAATACCGAGATAAAAAGCTGATCATATTGGATTTTTGGGCGGTATGGTGCGCAAGCTGTGTGGAGAGTCTAGGAAAAATCCAGCACAAACTGAACTACGATCAGTCGGATATCGTATTTATCCCTGTTACGTTGAATACCGATACGGTTGTTACAAAATTTCAACATTCAAATAAGGTTGCAGGAGAATGGCAGTTTCCCCTCGTTGTTGGTGATAAATTATTGAAACAGTTTTTTCAACATTCGTCCATATCACACTTCGTTTGGTTGTCGAACGATGGTACTGTGTTGGCTTTTACCTCATCGGAATATATTACAGATAGCCAATTGCAGAAAGGTCTGAAAGGTGATTTTGCTGATGTAAAAATGAAAATAGATCAGGTTGATTTTGATCCGAAGAAACCGCTATTGATCCCTGAACTCGCTGACTTAAAAGCGCGCTATACAGGTTTTCGAACATTGCTAGCGGGTGCGGCACCTACAAGTGGGATGCAGAATTTGGATAGTCTGGGATTGAAGCGCCGCTATTTTGTAAATGCTAGCCTGAGAAGTCTCTGTATGGATGCTATGAGCGATATCCAAGGAATCCAGCTTGCCAAAAAGAAAATTGTCTACGAGGTCATCGATCGAAATAGATATTTTAATAAAGATCAGGTCAATGCTGATGTCTATAACCAGCAATATGGCTTATGCTATGAGGCTGTATTACCTGCTGAGACTACAAAAGCTGCTTTTCGGGAGACGCTTAAAAATGATCTTTGGCAACATTTTAAGATCAGACTGACCATAGAAGAACGACCGATTCCAGTAATTGCCTTGTACGGTAATAGCCGTAAATCTCATGTCTCAATAGGTGAAACTATAGCATTGAAAACACTGGTCGATAAGCTTAATGTTCGGGATAATGATATTCCGTATCTCATCTGCCCCGCTGATCTGCAAAACATGCCTGTGTCGAGTAATTTAAAAGATTGTACTTCTGCCAAGTTGCTGATCGAACGGCTGGCTCAATGGGGTATCAAGGCTGATGAGCGTAAGGAAAATCTTGCGGTATTGGTTATCAAAGAAAGGAGGGGAGCATGATGCGAGTTTTATTGATTCTTTTCATGCTGTCTTTCTCGGGACAGCTATTATTGGCTCAGTCTCTGGTATTGACTGTACGGGATAGCACAGATCAAAAGCCCATCAAAGGGGTATTGGTCCGATTAGATGATGTGCTCCTTCCGAGGGCTACGGACGATCGAGGGGAAATTGTGCTTAAGCCTTTGAAAAATAAGGCTCTGCTCAGTTTTAGGATGATGGGCTACCAGCGTAAAGAACTTGATGTGCTAGCCGGAAAACTGCCTGCAGTAGTCTACCTGAGTAGGACCAGCCATACCTTAGCAGAGGTAACGGTAAACACGGGTTATCAGGTGCTCTCGCGTGAACGCTCTGCTGGTTCTTTTGAGCTGGTAGATTCGGCACTGTTTAATCGATCGGTGGGTATGAATGTGCTTTCTCGACTGGAGAATACCACATCGGGACTGCTTTTTGATACGCGTACCGATCAGCCAAAACTACAGATCAGGGGGCTAAGTACGCTATTTTCGGATGCGAATCCACTGATTATTCTGGATGATTTTCCTTTTGAAGGGAATATCGAGTCCATCAATCCCAATGATATTGCCAATGTATCGATCTTAAAGGATGCGACGGCAACCTCAATATGGGGTGCGCGCGCTGGAAATGGCGTTATCGTTATCACAAGCAAACGTGGAAGCAGCAATAAAGCTAGGCACATCAGCTACCGCAATAATTTCTCATGGAGCGCAAAACCCAATTTAATGGCTTACCCCGAAATGTCAAGTGCAGATTATATAGGCTTCCAGCGTGTACTCTATGATCAAGGATATTACGAGAGCGGTATAAATGACAAAACTTTATATCCGGTATTGGGTGAGGCGGTGGAGATCTGGCAGGGAGTTAAGGAAGGGCGTATGGACGCTGCTGAAGGCGATCGACTGGTAGATCTGTTGAAAACTAGGGACGTGCGACAGGATATCAGCCGCTATCTGTACCGCCCGACATTCTTGCAGCAGCATTTTGTTTCCATAGATGGTGGTGCGGCCAGCAATAGTTACCTGTTTTCAGTCGGTTATGATAAAAATAATACAGATCTAGTAGGGCAATACAATGACCGGCTGACCTTAAATCTCCGAAACAACATCGATCTGACAAAGCAGATCAAATTGGAAAGTGACTTTTACTATGCACATGAGGGCGGTACACAAAGTGGCCTCGGCGGCTATGCTACCGGTTATCGTTTAGGTCGCGACCGGGTTGCCCTATTTCCATATACGCGTTTAGTTGACGAAAGTGGGAACCGACTGCCTGTGGAAAGAGATTTTAGGCATTCTTTTGTGGATACAGTGGGTAATGGAGCACTATTGGACTGGAATTATTTCCCTTTGCAGGATCGGGATGCGGTACAGGTAACCTCGGCCATGAATACCCTGCGGTTTAACATAGGGGCAAAAGCACAGCTGTTCAGCTTCCTGCGTGCAAGTCTCAAATATCAATTTGGACAGTCTTTTGGTCGAAATGATGACTATATGGGACCGGATAGTTACTATGCGCGCAACCTGATCAATTTGATGACTACAGTCAAAAATGGGACACCAGCTTATGCGGTACCGATGGGCGGAATCCTGGACTACAGCAACAGTAGGCTGGCATCGCACTCTTTTCGGATGCAAACGGATCTGAATCTCAAAATCGGGGATTTGGGACTGTTGAATGGACTCGTTGGAGCCGAATTGCGCCACAGTAAACAGAAGAGCGAGGGAAATCGGTTATACGGATATGTGGACGATTTGATTAGTTCAGCACCTGTTAATACAATCGATTATCTCCCCACTTACAATGGGATGTATGGACTGCAAAGGATTCCGGGCGGGGTATCGCTCTCGGAAAGCACCACCCGTTTTATCTCTTACTATGGTAATGTTGGCTATTCCTACGATGGGCGTATCAACTTCAATGCAAGTATGCGCAAGGATGAATCCAACCTGTTTGGTGTGGAGACAAATAAACGTGGGGTGCCGTTGTGGTCGGTAGGTGCTTCGTGGAATATTGCACGTGAAGATTTTTGGCGATCAAAGATTTTCACTAGCCTGAATCTGCGCGCCACTTATGGTACGAGTGGTAACATCCCCAATGGCATGTCTGCGTATACCATTATCAGCAACAGTTCGGCTTCCTCAAATTCGGTCGTTAAAATACCTTATGCCAATATTGTATCCCCTCGCAATCCTTACTTACGCTGGGAGAAGGTGGCGATGGCCAATTTTGCGCTGGATTTTGGTTTGCTAGATGATCGGATCAGGGGAACGGTAGAATACTACCGTAAAAAGGTGGTAGATATGGTCAGCTCGCAGACAGTAGATCCGACGAAAGGGTTTTCGTCTGTAATGGTCAATAGCGCGCATATGACGGGACAGGGATTAGACTTGAATTTGATCGGAAAGGTTTTTAAAGGTAGCTGGAACTGGACTGTCAACATGCAGACAGGCTACGCTAAAAATACCTTGACAAAATATTTGTTGAATAGTCAAAGTCCGGCTTACCTCTATGTGGGAAGTGGTACCAATGTGCTGCCTTATGAAGGTGAGATGCCTTATATGCTCCTGAGCTACCGCTTCAATGGGCTGGATCCGGCAACAGGTGATCCCATAGGCGAGTTGGATGGCGCTCCTAGCGAAAATTATAAGGATATCCGTCAGAAGACGGCTTTGGACCAGCTGGTTTTCCATGGCTCGCCAGTACCGCTGTGGCATGGTGCCTTTAGGAATACGCTTTCGTACAGACAGCTGACTTTGTCGGCCAATATAGCGTTTAAAGCGGCTTATTATTTTCGGCGAAATACCATCTCTTACGGTGACTTATTGAAAAATAATGTAGGCCATACTGACTATGCGTTGCGCTGGCAACAGGCTGGTGATGAATTGTATACGACCGTTCCTTCTTTTGTGTATCCGATCGATGAAGATCGGGATAATTTCTATAGTATGTCGACAGCGACCGTAGAAAATGGATCCCATATTCGTTTAAATGATATCAAGATTTCTTATGCCTTCAAAGGAAATGTATTTGGAAGTAAAATCATCCGTGGTATGGACCTTTACTGTTATGCAGATCGCCTAAACTGGGTGCTTTGGCGTAAAAATAGGCGTGGTATCGACCCTGAATATCCGGACGGATTTAAACTGCCGATGCAGATTTCCTTTGGTTTAAACATACAATTATAATATGAAAAAGATACATCTCTATTTTGGACTAGCGCTGTACTGGAGTCTACTATGTATGGTCTCCTGCACGAAGTTTTTGGATGAAAAATCGAATAAGGCACTTTCTGTCCCAAAGACAATTAATGATCTGCAGGCATTGCTAGATGCCTACGGAAACATAAACAGTGTCTATTCATCGACAGGTGAAGAGGCTTCGGACAATTACTTTTTGAGCGCCAAAAACTGGCAGGGTATTGCCAATCAGGATACACGTAATAGGTACATATGGCAGGAGCAGGGAAAGCTTAATGCCGATTGGATATCTCCATATAAGGTCGTATTTATCTGCAACACGGTTCTCGAAGAACTGGAAGTGCTGGGAAAAGAAAAAAGTGAACAGGACTATCAGCGTATCAAAGGCTCGGGGTTATTTTTTAGATCCTTTGCTTTGTATGAACTGGCAAGTCTCTTTGCACCGGTGTATGCTGCTGAAAATATGGAGAAGCTGAGTATTCCCATTCGAGTGTCTACAACAATTGAGGAGGATACTCCGCGAGGTACAGTGGGGCAAACTTATGAGCAGATTTTGAACGATCTGAAAACTGCTGCCGAACTATTGCCCGAGCATACGGCTTATATCAACAGGCCGACTAAGCGTACAGCTTATGCGCTTTTAGCCCGTATTTATTTGGCTATGTCGGATTATGCAAATGCGTTGAAAGCAAGTACGCAGGCACTTTCTTATGGTAAAGAGTTAGTGGACTATAATAGTATCAACCTCACTGCCGCAGCGCCTTTTAACACAACAAATGCAGAGATTATCTGGATGGCAGGAGGTAATACAGTCAGTGCGTTATTGGCTCCGGCGCGTAGTCGGGTAGATTCGCTCCTGTACAGCGGTTATGCCGATCAAGACCTACGCAAAAAAGCGTTCTTTACCAAAAATGCAGATGGTTATTATACGTTTAAGGGCACCTACGATGGCCGTGTACAGGGCTTCCTGTTTAAAGGCTTGACCGTGGATGAGCTATACCTAATACAAGCCGAAACACAAGTGAGGGTGGGAGAGGTGCAGGAAGGATTAAAAAGTTTGGCAGTCCTGCTGAGCAATCGCTATGTTAAAGGTACCTATCAGCCGGATTTAACGATCGAGCATGAGCAGGCATTGAAATTGGTGCTCGAAGAAAGGAGAAAGGAATTGCTGTTTCGGGGACTTCGCTGGACAGACCTAAGACGTTTCAATCTGGAGAAAGAGACCGCCATGATACTACAACGGAAATTGGATCAGGAAGTGTACAGGTTTGCACCTGATGATCTGAAATATGTGTTTCTGATACCTGATAATGTTATAGCCATCGCTGGGTTTCCGCAGAACCCACGATAAAAAAGGAAATCCATCTAGATCTGCTTGGTAAGCATTTCTGGATGGATTCAAAACTGAATTTAATTTAACGTATGAAAGAAACAAAAAAATTAGTCATGCAATTTAATCTCCGTTGTCGGTGCGGAGTTTGCCAAGGCATTGCTAATGTCTTGTTTAAATTGATTACTAAATGTAGCGGGCTGTGTTGATGATCCAGGCAATGCACGTACCGCACACATTTCCTCTGTGCCTGGACATAGCGTGTTAGCTTCACCGTCATCTGCCGGTTGCGGTTGAATAAGGGTATAATTGCTTGCATCGGTCGGATCTCCGCTGCCGTCATACTGATACCATTGTGGATCAACAACTGTTGATTTCTCAGTTATCGTATTTTTCTTCATCACTGCAACTGCCGCATACGTACCGATTGCGAGCATTGCCAAGATTAAAGTGAAGAGTGATGCCTTCACTGCGAATTTATTTTTCATCATAATCGTATGTTTTTGATTATGATACTAAGGTAGACTCGTCAGCAAGGAATTACTATAGCATTAATTCTTATTGTGCAAACATTAATTCCTAACTGTTGAGTTTCTTTTCCTATTTCTGCTGTTTTTATTCCAAGATTGGATTATTTTTATTCTGATTGTACCACCTGAGCGTGATACCCAGAAATTGAGCGATCTGTAGATCGGTGAGTTTAAATCGAATGTCAGCATAGCGATGATGAAACCAACGTATCAATTCTCTGCTGTTTTTTAATCTAAACAAATTTTCCTGCTGCTGGTAATATTTGAGCTCTTGCAGGAGCAGATAATGGAAAAAGGCGGTTAGCTCTGTCGCTTGTAAGAGATGTTCAACAGGGATCTCGATGATATTGCCGCCTTCTGGGAAGATAATATTCATTTCGCTACGCTGGAAAGCAAGCAAACTGTCAGTCTTTAAAATAATCTGATCTTCTTGCCAGATACGGGATAGTCGCAATTCCCTGTCAATATGCTCATAACCCAAAGCATAACCGGTATGGATAAAACAGATATGCTTGGCAATACCACCGCGCTCGAGATAGATCTCCTTGGGACTGCAATATTTGATAGTGACCAGCTGGCGCAAGATATTCTCCTGACTGTCAGTGAGCCTTCTGTAGGATTCTAAATGCTTGATAAGCTTTTGATATGATCCGCTATGTTCCATTAATTTTACTTTTGTTGTTGACTACAGACTGTCTCCAGCTGTAGGGCCGCGCGGCCTCGATCGCTTAGAATATAAAATTGATCAAACTCCTGCTCTTCCATCAGCGCGTGAAAATCGATCGTATCGATGCGGTAGAACGCCGAGATCCATCCGATTTCCAAGGCAAGTTCAAGTCGCTCTCGCCAAAGTGTGATGTTAAAAAAAGCGGCATCATGTGCTAAGCCATCCTGCGAACGATTGTTTTGAGCACCGAGACAAAGCAAGAGCAATTCTAGCAAGGCGTAGTCATCAATCCGCTCGAGCCAAAGTTGCCGATTTTTACCGTGAAGCTGTTGTCGCAGGAGCGAAAGGTCGTAGCGTTGGAGGATGCTTAGAACAGGGTATCGAGCAAAAGGCTTCAGGGATTTATGGATCAAATCTTGTAGATTAACAATAATAGTGCTGAGCAGATGATACGGTATTTTCTTATAGTTCTGATTATGGGTATTGGCAATTTTTAGTTTTGCCAGGAAAATTTCAGGCTCATCATTCGCCTTGCTGTTGTTGCAGCTATGACAGCTGAATACAATTTGTCTCGATTCGGGGTGTTTGGAAGCAGGGCGTACATGATCGCGGGTGATCTGACGGCTGGGATCTTGCCGTGAGATGTCCAATGCTGTATTGCAGTAATAGCAAGTCAGACTTGTATTCATCTGCGATGCGTTCGGTTGGATAGAAAGGGGGCTGGATACAGCCTGGTACTTCAATTGCGGTTTTTCAGAGTCCGTTCTCTTGAGCACAGTAAGATTCCGTCCGTTGAGATCAGGCTCCAGCTGGTCCAGGATGTAAAGAATATTGCTGATGATAGTCTGGATATGCGATACAGCAATATATTTAAACTCCTGTATTTTGTCAAAGCTGGCTTGCAGTATTTCGATAAACTCTTCGGGTTCAAGCCGTGATTTGGCTCTTTGGCAGGTATGGCATACGACAACCCTGATCTTATTGCCTCTTAGTTTCGTCGATGGACGAAATAGGTCGTTGCACCGCTGGAGGTTGGTCCAGTTGTTATGGTCACTCAAGTGGCGTTCGCAATAGAAACACTGTTCTATCGAGGAACTATAAAAAGAATGTGCATAAGTTATTCTTAGTTTTCTCATCATTTATTTTTTAGGGTAACTGGTCATTTGGTTTATGCCAAATGATTTTAATACATTGTTTATCCATTAATTAATTGTGTTGTTATAAAATTAACAAGGTCTTTCTTCGAAGGCAAGGTAAAATGTCTGAAATGGGATGAACGGTAAAGGATAGAGTGCTTATATATTGCTTAATGACTATTTAAGGTGGATTTTTTGTGAGGACATAAAAATAAAATTATAGCACGAATGGTGGTGCGTATTTAAGTACGCAAGCAAAATAAAGCAGGATTCCGTAAATTTTGACGGAATCCTGCAACGCTATTTTTAATTTTTTATCCGGAAAATTTTTATTTTAGTTTGCCTTAACCGATTAAACTTTATGCAAACTAAAAAACTTATTGAGAAATTTCATTCCGAGATTCAGGTTAACTACATCCCGCTTAGGCTTCAGCTATTGCTGGCTGTTCTGTTGGGAAATTTTTTCTGTTCGCCCAACAAATTTCTTGTTTTCGATACGCGGTATACAATCCCCAAATTTTATCTCTATTGGTTTCTTTCTTCGCTGATCGTTATGGGGGTGCTTATTGGAACGCATTTTTTTAATCGATACATGGATAGGAGATTATCTTGGCTGACAGATTTTAAGCGGCGTCTGATCAGGCAAATCCTCTACGGAATGGTGCTCCCTGCACTGCTCACAGTGGTTTTTGTGATGCTGGTATTTTTACCCTTAAATGCAAAAGGTTGGGGTGCTATCATTCCTTACATGCGGCACGAATTTAGGTTTGTGTTATTGTTTATTAGCATCTTGAACATGTTATTTCTGGTGATATACGTTATGCGATTTGCCCGATTTGTGAAAGATCAATACTTAGAGGCAGAACTTGAGTTGGCTGCTCTCAGGGAGGTAGTTGTAAGCTATGAAACACTGCAACTGAAATTAGAGGATGAGCGGGGAGGGGACCTTTCCGATGAGATCAAGCTTGCTCCTTGTCTTGGGGTAAAATACGGTTATGAAGATAACTATGTCGCACTTGACGGCATTGCCTTTATCAAAAGCTCGGCGAATGATAAAAGGCTCCTGACCTTGACGAGTAGTAAGGAGTATACACATAACTATAGCCTAGAGACATTGATGAAGGTCCTCGACCATGATCAATATTACCTGATGTACAGACGTTATATCGTTAATCGGAGTATCATCAAAGGATATCGTGCTTTAGAAAACGGTATATTAACGATTGAACTAAAGCCGTCTTTTGAGAAGCGAGATGATATATTGGTAAGCCGTTACCATGCTGCTGATTTTAAACGTTGGTTTGATAAGGCCTAAAAGCCATATTGCTAAATCATTCATGATATAGCTGTGGCTGACTTACAGGTGGACTATGTCAGTAGTTTGCTGATAGGTCAACCGTATTTCCTTTATCTGGAAAATGCTATTTTGCAAACTTATAATTCACCCCAACCGCAATTCCCAAAACCTGTGCTCGATCAGAATTTCTCTCGGAATGGAAAGGAATGAGCGAGTACATCTTATAGTGTGGGGACAGCGTGACAGCAAACTGTTGGGATAATGGAACCTTTGCCCCCAGTCCAATATGGAAACCTATGCCATGCTGCTTGTCTACATAACTATTTGCGTTCTGCTGGAAGTGTAACATCGGTCCCGCATTTGCGTAGAGATATTTCAAAAATTTTACCCTGGCGTCTAAAGGGATTTCCCAAATAGAAAGGTCTGAGGAGTATTGCATCCGCTCCACCGATGGATCGACTATTGCCGATGTTGTCGTAATGTTCTGATGGGAATAACCCAGACCTGCACCAAAAGACCATGTTTCATTATAGCGATAGCCTACACGGAGCAATCCGGCTATATAATTCTTACTGTCGTCGCTACCGGCTCCCATAAGGCTCTGCCGCGGTCCAATAGTACTCTCTGCTAGAGGAGTAAAAGAAAGTTCGATCTCATAACTGCCACTATTGTTTTGCTGCGCGTAAAGTGCGGTTCCTGATAAAGTTAATAGGGAAAAAGATATCCCGGAAAGTAATTTTTTGAGCATATGAATATCGGGTTATAGATTTTATAATTGTTTTCTCTTTTTAATTGGCGCTAATTCTCACTAGAAATCTAACTGATAGCGTGTAAAGCTTCCTTTTTCTGAATTAACAGTGGCTGCTTTGTCGAATTGTAAGGGGTTCGATCCATTATAGCCTTGCCATTTTAATACCGATTCCATATCGGCAGGAATCGTTATCCTAACGATGGTATCCAAATCACGAGGGACCGGAGCGATAGAAAAACCAGTATTGGATTTCTCCGGACCATAGCTAACGGCAAGCATCGTCAAATCGAGTTTTTTGACATTTTTGAGATGCAACTCCATTTCGCCCTTTTTAAACAGCATTATTCGTTCATCAGTTGGCTTATCATACTTGAGCTCGTCCAAGTCGTAAGAAGCTACGCTTTGATAGGAATCTGGATGGTTTGTATTAAGATAATAACCATTCTTTTTGACACTAACTATAAAAAAGCCTTCCCGGGATAGGTATTTGCTGGCATCAAATCGAAAACTATATTTGCCTTTGGTATCTGTCTTTGTTTTCCCCAAACTTATTGATGGTTTAAGGAATGAACTGTAATATTGGAACGAAATCCCTACTTCTACGTCAGATAATAATTTGTTCGCAGGAGTATCCACAACAACTCCCGATAGTACAATACAATTCTGCGCACAGGTAGTGCCATCGCGCTCATCTTTTTCGCACCCAAATAGAAAGAATGGTAGGATAAAGAGCAACCATTGCCCTTTATGTACTTTTTGAAATATGTTCAGCATAATAATATAGAATAGGTCAGTAAGAAGTATTAAAGGAAAATCAATAAAACTGCGCATTTCGTTAAAATAGGTCTTTTCATAATTTATTTTGATACTATACTATTGCAAACGGAAATAATATGCGTAATGCTACAAATTTAATAAATATAAGTTAATAGTTAACCCTAGACGCTAAAAGCTGCAATTTGATCACAAATGATTGGGCATTTGCGAGGATAATGTCTCCCAATTGACCATTACATGATACACGATTGGAAAATTTATTGGGATAGCGCAAAAGTTTTCCGCTTGTGTCAGCTAGAAATCGAAAAATGAAATGATTGCTGACCAACTAAGGTATTATTCTTTGAATTTTAATAAATTAGTAGGATGAGATATTTAATAGTCCTATTGTTAAGCTGGTTTACTTGCTATTCGGTCGCTGCACAAAACCAAGCAAAAGGAAATAGTGCCGGTAAAGATGAAAAGACCTATATATTGGTCGCCAATAAGATCAATACTGATTTTAATTATAAGTTGCTGGATGATTTTGAGCAGTCTTTTTCAGCTTTAATCAAGGAAAACAACAGCCGCGAATTAGTATTCAATCCCGTAAATGGCAAGTACCATTATTACAAGTTTATCGCCACCTATAAAGCAAGGGGGATCTCACCAGATAGTGATCCGGCCAAGCCGGAGCAAACCTTCCACAATATCTTGATCATCAAAACCGACGACCAGCAAAAGATCGTAGATGGCTATCATTTTGTGCTCGAATGGAATGAGAAGCCGCTATCTTATCCCTTATTTCGGATGAAAGCTGCCGATTTGCCCCTGAAAGAAGGCCTATCATTGAAGCAGCTGAACCTCAAAAGAGTGACCGATAATACCGATTTTGATAGCGATGGTAAGATCAAACTGTCGAGCTGGTAACGTTTAAAAAAGTTAAGAATAGCTTAGAACAATCGTATGGAACTGGATAGCCTTTACATAAGTATTAAAATAGAAAAATCGAGATTAAACGAGTATTTTTCTTCTAAACCGATTTCCCCGAACAAAGATGATAATTGGTCGCAGTGGTGGGAGAGTCGGCAGATGTACAGCAAAACAACGTTGGAAATTATTCCAAGTTATTCACAGGCGCGCATTCGTGAAGTCTTCGATAATCTGCTCAAGGATCAATTTTATGGTGCGAAGGAGTATTACGATGAGGAAAAGCAACACTGGACATTCGCCGTACTGAACTTCAGTGAAAACTATCTTGAAATATTGCCGATGCTGGCTCTTTTAAAACAATTGGAAGGCTTTGTTTTGGAGGGTTATGCCCTGATTTTTGACTGGATGTGGGGTGGTGATACGGTGATGGCTTATGTTGACTTTACCGCGGGAAGTGCCTTGCTCGAAACGGTTACGGAATCTTATGCGGTCGAACTCAAACGATTTGAAGAAGCTAATCAAGGCTTACAATCGCTGGCTGAAGAGCTGGGGGCTGGCTAACAGCTAGTAGTGGCTGCATTCATGTGCAAATTATAACCAACTATCACCTTATTTTAACCTCTTTTAGTTAAGCTTTGTAATACTAAACTGGCTATTGTATATTTAATGTCATATTGACATTTATTTAAATCTAAATTGTTATGAAGCCAGTTCAATTTAAAGTTCCTGCCCCTCAGGATAAATCTATCTATATTCAAGAAGATGTACTGGATAAATTCTATCCGTATATGCATCGTCATGAGGAATATCAATTAATCTGGATTAAAGAAGGTATCGGCCAGCTACTCGTGGACGATAATGTACATGAGTTTCAGCCCGGCGACATTTTTCTATTGGGAACAAACCAGGCCCATGTGTTTAAAAGTTTCATCGCAGGAGTATCTGTGCGGTCTGTCTCACTATTTTTTAGCCCGAAAGGAGCACTGTCTACCATGGCCACCATGCCCGAACTTCGTAATCTGCTTGATTTTGTGCATAAATGCCAGCGGGGATTTAAGGTTCCGCCGAAACATCAGGGACAGGTATGCTATTATATTGAAATCCTGCAAAAGTCCGACTTTCTGGATCAGCTCGTCAATTTCTTTTATCTGTTAAAATCACTCAGCAAAGTATTCGCCGAATTGGAGCCGCTTTCTGGTGTTCAACTGGCCAAAAGGGAAATCTCCAAACCTTTCAGAATCGAAAAATTATGTAAATTTTTGGAAGAGCACTTTAAAGAGGATATCAGTTTGGATGAAATAGCCGAAAAGGCAAACCTTACGCCGCATGCCTTTTGCCGCTATTTTAAGAATTGCACCGGAAAAACTTTTGTCGCCTATTTAAATGAACTGCGTATCCGTGAAGCCTGTAAATTATTGGGTTTGGGTAGGCACGACTCGATCTCTTTAATCGCCTATGATGCCGGCTTTAATAGCATCACCAATTTCAACCGTGTGTTTCGAAGTATATTGGGGATATCGCCCAAAATATATGTGCGCAACTACCGAAATTATCTATACGATTAACAAACTTTTTAATCACTTTAGGCTATTTGATCCCATCTGGCAGAAGGTCGCTCAATTTCCTGCGCGATTTCGGCTCTGATTCAATTCCGTCTAACCATAACGGGGAAAATATTCCCGATAGGATTGGACGGAATTGCTGTTTTATGCACTATGCTGCAATCCTACAGCTCGCCAATAGGCCTCTTTTTCTTTTGTTAAAATGCTAGAATGAGTGGGTAAGATCTGACCGAAAACCGCTACTCCGAAGTACTAATTTTGTTACAGAAAGAAGAACTAATCAATTTTTTAACATGCTGTTACAGCCTTTTTTGCAAAAGGAATTCATTTATCCCAGGGATAGATGTGTCATTGACAGTATGCTAAACTGAACACCTGCTTAACGAAATTATGACTATGTATGAAAATCTTCCAAAAAAATGCTTAACGGGTATTTTTATGTTGCTGCTGTTGGTCTGTCAACAGCTATATGCGCAACAACAGAGAACGGTCACGGGGATCGTTAAAGACGAAAAAGGCATACCTTTGTCTGATCTGAGTATTTTAGAGAAAGGCATCCGCAATGCCACCAAAACAGATGCGGATGGAAAATTCAGCCTACCGCTTAAATCGGCAAATCCGACCTTGATTTTTAGTTACGTCGGTTATGTACGGCAGGAGAAACAGCTGCGTGCCGGCGAAAATACACTTCAGATCACCATGAAGGAAGATGGAACGGGGCTGGATGAGGTGGTCGTGATGGGCTATCAGGATGTGCAGCGGCGGAAGACGACAGGAGCTATTGCTACCGTAAAAGGGAAAGATTTTGAAAATACGCCCTATGCAACCTTCGATGCCATGCTGCAGGGACGCGTGGCTGGTCTGACGGTATTGAGTACTTCGGGCGAACCCGGTACCAATAACATTGTCAACATCCGCGGGACGAGCAACCTGGGCTTAGCAGACAACCAACTGCAGGCGCCCTTATATGTGATCGACAATATTATTTACGACGTGAGTGATATCCGGTCGGCTTATGGTAATGCAAGTCCTTTGCAGGCCATTAATCCCAACGACATCGAATCGGTTGACATCCTGAAAGACGCTTCGGCATCGGCCATTTATGGTGCCCGTGCTGCAAATGGGGTCATTATCATCAAAACCAAACGTCCGGCGCAGGGTAAACCCGAAATACGGATCTCGGCTTACAACGGAGTTTCTAGCCGTCCGGCAATGAAGCCCATCACCGTTGGTGCAGCCGAGCGCAGGCTGAAAATGAACTTGCTCTATCAGGGTGGATCGTACGACTGGTTCAATAACGGATCCATTAGCCCCATGTTAACAGATAGTTTAAATCCAGCCTTTAACAACAATACCGATTGGCAGGGGCTTTTTCTGCAGTCGGCCAACATCAACAATGTCAATGTGAGTATCGGTGCCACCATGGAGAAATTTTTATACCGTTTCTCGGCACAGCGTTACTATGAGCAGGGCGTAATGATGGGCTTTGAAAATGAAAACCTAACCCCGCGCCTGATGTTACAGGCTAACCCGACGGACAATTTCCAATTTGAAACAAATTTGTTCGCAGGTTTTACTAAAGCGAAACATGGTTCGGGTGACGATACGAAATATCCCTTTAGCACCTGGGGATTTCCTTCTTCTTTCTATCAGCTTACGGATGTAGACCAGCAGATTTATACAGGGCGCTACGATGGTTTGATGGATCGCGATAACTCCTTCAGCCTGAATGGAAACTTCGCGGGGACACTGAAAAAGTTTCTGATCAATGGCCTGACCCTGCGCTCGCAGTTTTCGTTTAATGTCAATAATAATACACGCGATCTTTTTCGCCCCAAACTGCTTACGGGCTATAGAAACTTTGCACAGAATTGGGTGAACCAAAATAAGCGCTGGGAATGGGAAACCTATTTTAACTACATCAAGAGCATTCGCAATATCCATAATTTTAGTGCCGTTTTGGGTACTGGTATTGAACGCAATACGTCCAATGAAAATTATATGTATGGCTACAACGACAATGGAAATTATGTGAAAACCGTAACCGGTATCCCTTCCGGGCCTGATCTCTATGCAACGACTTCCATCAATGAGCGCTCGCGCGTATCGGTATTCGGTCGTTTTGGCTACGATTATAAGGACAAATACCTGCTTTCTGCAAGCTACAGGATGGACGCATCGTCGCGCTACAGCAAGGATAACCGCTGGGGTATTTTCCCATCCATATCTGCAGGCTGGGTGCTTTCGGAAGAACCGTTTTTCCAGGGAGTCAAAAACGCGATATCCTTTTTCAAAATAAGGGGTAGCTATGGTATTACGGGTCGTGATCCGGGCTCGTACTATGCGCGCTACACAGGACTGACTTTTGACGCATCTTATCCAGGGGCGGTGCTGGAAAATGGCATTGCTGGTTCGGTACTCTCGTATAACGGTAAGCCGACAGTATCTCCTAATTATGCGGCGGCGGCAACATCACCGACGATCCGATGGGAGCGTTCACCGCAGTTTAATGCCGGGTTCGATATGAACCTGCTGCACGACCGGGTTACGGTAACTGCTGATTTTTATGTGCGCGACTCCAAAGAGTTGGTATACGATCTGACGATGCCCGCTACTTCGGGATACAGCACGGTCTCCAACAATTTTATCAGTGTGAGAAACAGTGGTGTGGAAATGACGATTATCTCCCGAAATATGGCCCCTGGATCTGCTTTCCAGTGGACTACAAATTTCAATATGGCTTATAATAAAAATTATGTGACCAGCCTGCCTGACGGTGGAAAGGAAATACAAGTGGGACCACCCTGGATGCAACGCGCCCTGAATGTAGGCCAGCCTATTTTTCCATTCAAAGTATGGGATGTGGATGGCGTATATGCGACCAATGCTGACGTGCCTGTCGATCCATTGACGGGAAGAAGAATAGCGCACTTTAATCGATCGGTCCTTTATCAGGCTGGCGATCCGCGCAGAAGGGATGTCAATGGGGATTATGTGATCGACTATAACGATAAAATTGATATGGGAAATCCAAATCCCGACTTCGTGGGCGGTTTTATCAACCAATTTTCTTACAAGAATTTTAGCCTATCCACACTCGTGAGCTTTGTTTTCGGACGCTCTTTGTGGAATGGTTACCTGTCGGATAAATTACAGGATGCCGGTTCATCTGCCCTTTATTCGACCTGGGGTACCAATTCGGCTATTGCAGGCGATTTTAAACCCAGCGACTTCTGGATGAAAGACGGCGATCAGACCAAATACCCTACTTTGTTTCGCAATACGGTAGACAATTGGCACATCGCTAATAGTACTTTCGTGGAAAATGCCAGTTTTGTACGCCTGAAAAATATTCAGCTGAGCTACACATTCCCGCAGGCCATGATTAAGAAACTTAAGTTGAAAATGCTCCGCATTTATGGGGTCGTGGATAATGTGGCTGTTAAGTCCTGGTCTTCTGTGCCGGACCCTGAAGCAGTGGAAGCCAATGGTTATTCAACGGGCAACGGATATCCGATCCCGAAGAAATGGACAATAGGCTTGGATGTTACCTTTTAATCATGTCAGTTCCATCGGATAACGGTGGCTTAAAATTAGTTAGAGATGAAAAGAAAAATATTGTTTTTAATGCTGAGTGCTTTCATGTATCTCGCTTCAGGCTGCTCCAAGTTTCTGGACATTGAGCCTGTCAGTTCGGCAACCGACGAGAACTTCTGGAAAACGCAGGAAGATGCCAATAGCGCAACCAACGCCATGTATGCGCTGCTGCGCAAGGCCCTAAATCAAGGCAATGGGATGGCCTACTATGCCTATGGCGATTTGCTAACGGACGAAATTACTTCTTCGACCAACGCAGACTTTAATCCGATTGTCAATATGCAGCTCAATACGGCTGTAGCGGCTTCGGAAACCTGGCGGCCCGCGTATCAGCTGCGGCGCTATGATGTCTTCTATCAGGCCATAGACCAGGCCAACCGCGTGATCCAAAAGCTCCCTAAGATGGATGAAAATGCCTTTGACAATGTATCGACCAGGGATTACTATATCGGCGAAGCTTACTTTGTGCGTGCATTTGCCTATTTCTATATGGCGAGGGTATGGGGAACAGTGCCGATTATCACAGAATCTGTGGTGCCCATCAATGCTGTAAATCTCCCGGCAAGTAAAGAGAGTGATGTGCTGGATCAGAGCCAGGCCGATTTAACTAAAGCTTTGACTTTACTGAAATGGAGCAATATTGACCAAGATGATTTTGCCCTGCGTGCAAATACCGGAGCAGCGCTTGCCCTGCAGGCGCACCTGAGTGCATGGCGCGGCGAATATGCGGACTGCATCGAGGCGGCTAAATCGGTATTGGAAAGCGGCGAATATTCTTTTGTGGGAAGGGACAGTCTGAATTACCGCAGTATTTATCAGGGAAAATCCAATGAAGGTATTTTTGAGATTTCCCAAAATGGGGAAAACGAAGGTACAAACTCGGGGATAGGGTACTTCTCGCTAGCCGGGCCTTATTTTCGGACTTTAACAGATCCGATTCTAAGAATCAGTCAGGATTATATTAAAACGCTCTTTAAAGACAGTAACGACAAACGATTTAAAAGTGTGTTTGATATAGTTTATAACGGTAACTATGCGCTGTGTACGAAATATGCGAATGTTAAGTTTTCGAGTAATGCGTCAAATGCCAATGCGATATTTAAAAATAACATCATCATCTTTCGCTATTCTGATATTAAGCTGCTTATGGCAGAGGGATTGGCCGCAACAGGTAAAAATAGCTCCGCAGAAACCATCTTAAATGAAATCCGCACGCAAGCTGGACTGCCTGCCTACACAAATGAGGAACCGCTCATCGAGGCCATCTTTAGCGAAAGAGCGCGCGAGCTTTTTCTGGAAGGCCATCGCTATTACGATCTCGTGCGGTTGTATAAACACTTCAATGTCTATAAATTTCCGGAAGGCAAAATGAACCAGTCGCAATTTAATGCGAAGAAATACCTTTGGCCATTTGACCCATCGTTGTTGTCAACCAATCCGCTGCTGAATCAGACACCATACTGGGGAACCGTCAATATGTAAACCACTAAACCTGAAAAAAATGAAAACCTTATATCGATTTGCGTTGCTGCTGGCTTTTGGACTGACCGTGATCGGTTGCAAGAAAGCAGCTTATCTGACGGATGACGGCCTCCATACAGCCGAAGTCAATCTGTCTACTTACGATTACCTGGCGGCTCATCCCAATGGGATGTTTGATACCCTGCTGCTGGTGATTGACCATTTTAAACTCAAAGACGAAATCAACAAGGCGAAAACCTTTTGGGCGCCTTCGGATTATTCGGTCAACCGTTATTATAAGCAGAAGGCAGACTCGGTGAAGTATGTGGACGAAAATGCACAGTATTCTTTTGATCAGTTTCTCAACGAAATTCCTGTGGATTCGGTCAGGGCATACATCTACAACGATGCCCCTTACAATTTGGAAACGGCCAGTACAGCGTATACGACGATCAGCAATGCGTCCAATGTGGGTGGATTTTTCTATCATAGGCAAAAGCAGCCCAAAGCGGCCTGGTCTTCGCAGCCCGTTTATTATTTATACTACGTCAAAGTGCGTGGCGAGGCGGATCAGATCAGCCCTGACGGTATTGTTACGGTCAAAGAAGATGATCAGGCCGACATGCGTATATATTGTCAGACAACCGGGATTAAAACGGCTTCAGGAACTATGCTGAATGTGTTGGCCAATACACATACGTTTATCGGCGATTTTGTGCCGCGCATCCTCACCGGGCCTAAAATTGTGGAAACTGGTTCTACGCTGACTTTTACCTACGATCTGAGTATTAAATACGATGCCGCCGGTTATACTGGCACCACAGTAGACGTTTTGCTTCCGCGTTTAGCACGCTTTTATGGCCTAGAGAGCGGAGCAATATCCGCGTTGGTAGGCAAGGACATCACCTATTATGCCGTGCAGCCTGATGGTAACTTAAATGCAAACAGTACGGCAAATGCACCAGGACACTGGTTCGATGCCAAAGGGCAGACCTGTTCGTGGGGTGCCGATGCACGCATTGTATCTGAGCTGGCAACCTCAACGATGACCTTCAATATATTGCAATATCCAGGGCAAACAACGGTGGGTAGTACCTATACGGTACGACAATCCCTCGTGTACAAGTCGAAAACAAAGGGTGATTTGAATGCTGTTTTTGTATTCAACATTAAGATCAAATAAATTATGAAACTAGCTGGATGGATTCCGCGGCAGTGCTGAATCAACCGGATGGTTTCGTCACACATGAAAAAATAAAACAGATGAAAAAACGAAGTTTTATAATCGGCTTAGCAGGTTTATCCCTCGGGCTATTGGATTCCTGCAAGAGTGATCAAATAGGTTATTTAAGTGAAAATATACGCTATAATGTGGAGAATCTGCAAGTCAATCAGGGGGCAGTGGTGTACACGGATGCCATTGTTGCCAATGGAAGCACAACCCCGCTGACCGTAAATCTGCTTGCGGTAAGGAACAAGGAAACCGGCGAGCTCTCAACAGAATTTTCAAAAGAACATGAGATATCCACCTACCTCGCTGAGATCACCTGGCGGGATACCACCCTGGAACTGTTGAATGCCAAGATCGGCAAAGCTAAATATCCACCGATGATGCTCAATGCGACCGGTGGTCGCGTGGGTTTTACACAGGCGACGCAATTTGTGACCCCGGGACAATACACGATCGATGTGGAGGTGAGCAATGTCGCCGGACAGAAAAAATTTAAGAATATACTGAACTTTAATGTCATCGGTGCCAAGAAGGAAGATATTTTATTTAAGTCGTGCACGAGTTCGGACTACGGGGCCGAATCCAATTTTCTACCGTATACAGACTATGAGATCGTCGTAGAGCATCAGGCGGAAGGAGAAAACAAAATTGTATATCAATGGGAAGATAAAAACGGCAGGCCCTTCAATCCTAAAAAAGGCGAGGTCATCAAACGTGGGGACCGTCCGACATTCAAAAATTGGTCGCCTTACTATCCGGAGGAAGTTACCGATACGGGCTTGGTGTATCGCTATCCAGATGTTTCGGGTCTGGTGTATCCCATCATGAACGGTACTTATGTAGGTACAGAATTTTGGTCGGGTGATCCTATTTCTTATTACCGTATTGTTGGTACGGCGACTACGCTGGGACGTAATCTTAACCCCGTATCGACCATCAAATTCTACCGAAGTGGTACCTATACCGTTCGCTTCCGTTTTTTGACCATTACACATAGTTGATCTCTACCTATTAAACGCTCAAATGATGAAAAGTATAGTATTGCATAAAGTCCTGCTGACGCTGATTTCAGCACTTGTTTTCCTTTCGCAGGGATGCAGCAAAAAAGAAGTAGCGCTTCCTGTCGAGGAAGAGGTCACCACGCCACCCGTTACTGTGGGAACAGATTCTTTGAAAATTTATAAGCCAAAGGAATTTGAAGGCATGGATTATAACGATAAAGGGAGCAAATGGTCCTATTCGCGCAGCCGTCAGTCGGAGCATTTTATTGTGTTCTGGGGGGCAAGCTATGGGAAGAACGATCCCAATGCGAACACCGTACCTGAAGAATATCGGGTGGATATTGATGATCTTTTGGCCAAGGCCGAACAGTTCTACGCATTGAACGTCGGCACGCTGAAGTTTGCAGAACGCAAAGTGAACCGATCCAATCTGGATAAATTCAAAATGATGATTTTTGTGCATTATACGACAGAATGGATGGCGTATGGCGGCGGTTACGACGATACAATAGGGGCACTGTGGATTAATCCGGCGACCTGTAAACCGGTGGGTTCTGTAATTGCGCACGAGATCGGGCACAGTTTTCAATATCAGGTATTTGCCGATCTGAAAGGCGGGCATGGATTTCGTTACGGCTACGGCGGAACCAGCGGCAACGGGTTCTGGGAGCAGACCGCGCAATGGCAGGCCTACCAAACCTATCCCGCACAGGCATTTTCGGGAGCCGATTTTCCCGTCTATACCGAAAATTATCATCGTCATATTCATCACGAGAAATATCGTTATGCCAGCTATTTCATCCATTGGTATTGGACCAGCAAACATGGGATCGATATGATTGGCCGCATCTGGCGCGAAGCTTTAAAACCCGAAGATCCGGTGCAGGCTTATATGCGTATAACGGGTATCGATGTGAAGCAGTTCAACAATGAAATCTATGATGCGGCGGCCCACTTTGTGACCTGGGACCTGAACAGCATCCGGGAGTATGGGAAGAATTATATCGGTAAGCTGACGACCAAATTTACGCGTCAATCCAACGGTAGTCTTCGCGTTGCCTATGATCGTTGTCCGGGTACTACGGGGTACAATGTGATTCCGCTGGAAGTTCCGGCTGCGGGAACCAAGGTTTCGGTAGCTTTTAAGGGACTGCCAAATGCTGCTGGATTCAATCCGGTGGATGCCAGCCGTGCCGGATGGCGCTATGGTTATGTGGCATTATTGAAAGACGGCACGCGGGTATATGGTGATCGGACGGAGGGCACGGAGAATACGATAGCGTTTACTGTTCCGGCCAATTGCAGCAACCTCTGGTTTGTGGTCACTGGTGCCCCCTCTGTTTACCAGCCACATGCCTGGGATGATGACGACAGCAACGATGAGCAATGGCCTTACGAAATCAAAATTCAGGGTACAACGGCTACGGGATACAATGAGGTGAGCAGTCAGCCGAAAGATATCGCATTGAATTATGACCTGAGCTTCCCGGCAGATGCTACAGGGTATTCGGGTACGCAAGTAAGCGTCAATGCAGCGCAGCTAGGGGAGGCCTTGGCCATACCTTCGGCAGACCTGGCGGGTTTGATGAGCAGTGGAAAAATTAAGTTCTATGCCGTGGAGCCGAATGGAAGTTTAAATCCCAACAATACGGCCACGGGTTACGGGCATTGGTTTACGCCTGCCGGGGCCGTCACCAACTGGGGCGCTAGTGCGGGCTTGTTTTCGGAATTTAACGCAAGTACGATAACGTTCTCGATCGGACAATATCCGGGAGCTCTGGCAGCTGGAAAGAAATATACCATTAAGCAGGCACTGGTGTATACGTACGAAGGAGCGAAAACCGTGCAGGCGACGTTTACATTTAATGTGAATGTGAAATAAGAGTTAGTTGGAACCGCTAGATTAGGTGATGGTTCATATGTTTATGTTTATTTAAGTGAAGGCCACGTCGGGAGATGTGGCTTTTTTAACTGTTGACTTTTTCATTTTCCTAAGTCCAAATACGGTCATCATTGCATTTTCCATGCTGTTTATTCCGAAAAGGGTAATAAGTTTGCGGAGGAGATAAGGAAGGAGTTCTAACGACCTTAATGCGACAACTCAGTAGAAAAAGGCTCCTTGAATCTGATGATCGGAAGTGTAGAGAATTTTGTAAATTAACCGCTATGAAGTATAATCATTTGTTTCCAACCGAGGGTGGACAAAATTTAATTATCCAAGTCATTTGATTTATATTATCTTTATTATATCTCGTCATCGGAAAATAGCGGCGAAGCGTTAATTTTTTTTAATTGGATTTTTGCAGATGATAATAAAGTAGTTTATTGCAGTTACACTATTGACACTGTTATCCAGATTGATCCGGAGATTGTTGAAGAACAACAAGAAATTAATCAGATAATAGCAAACTTAGCAATAGGAAAATAGTTGGGATTGATCCGGAATGATCTGAATAAATATGTTAAAATTTATATTGATAGCGTTCATCGTTTTAAGCTCTTGTTCTAGAAATAAGAATACAAAGCGCATTGATTCAAGGATAATTTATGAAATGGCTTATGATGACAGAACAACGCCCTCAAGATTTGATTTTGACTTTTTTGTTCGATGCAATAATGGCAAAGTCGCTATGATTAATGAACCTGCATTGTGGGGAATTCATCGTGAAAATCCGAAAAACTTGTCTTATGAAAAGTTTTTGGATTTAGCTTTGAACCAAAAAATAGAGGTAGATGATACGCGTATTTTAAGTAGCGCTGATTGTTTTTTATTGGATTCCAAAGTAGCTAATTATTATAAAAGTCATAATTTAGAAGATTTTCTACTCGAATACTTCACCAAGGAAAATAGTGGTTGGAGACTTAAAGATGGATATGCTAAATCACAGCTCATGTCTATAAGTTACTATTGCTTTATCAATAATAAATTTTTGCAGTTTGATGATTATATAGGGATTTATATCCTTGTTGAGCCAAATGAACTGTTTTCAAGATAAAAGATAATAATATCTAAGTGCTCCACGGCTTTGAACAATAAGGTGCTGGAGAATTTAATCAGAAATTACGGTCACTAGGATGCTGCAACCCAGCTTGAAGAGCTATCATCCTTGTTTCCAGGTTGCAGTCATAGTGAAGTTCTTTTTCTATCGTGTCGGAGAGAACGTTGTTATGCAGCAGGACTTCTATGATATCTTTTCTGTGAAGCGCACAATTCATTTTGCTATACAGGATTTCAAGGGGATTTTTACAGGATTTGGTGTTGTTTTTTTTGAAAATAGCTGTGTATATCCCTGCCAATCGCTCAATTTCGTGTTCATTTTTTGCCTTTTCGGCGATTTCGGTCAGTAGCTTCGAGTCGCCACTTCTGTAATTAGAAATCAGCAATTCTAAATAGTCAATCGGATTTTTGGCTGTTTGTATTTTCTCCAGAGCAAAGTCTCTAATGGCTTTGCTTTTTAGATGTTTTAGTGCATTAAGGGCATTTTCAGCTATGCTGTTTTTGCCTGTTCCCTTTTGTTTAGCAAAGTCTAAAATGAATTGGCTATCATAAGGAAATTTGTGAAAGTCAAAAATATCCAAAAGGCGTTCAATATTTCCCTGGTCCGTTTCTTTCAAAAGATGCTTTGCAATGGTGTTTATCTCTTCTTCTGTTAGCTTTCTCATTCTTGCAAAAGAAATCCGGGCTTTGCTATTTAACACTTCATCAATGATGTCTTTGTATTTTTGGGGTTTTGTCCGCTGTGTTTTCTGGTTTATTTCTGTTCGCTGTATGTTGTCAAGGTAAAATCGAATGAACTTATTGGTTTGGGCTTTCTTTTTAAGTTCTTCAGCAACCTGTATGCTTTGGTTTTCTGCTTGAAAATGCCGAATGATGCCATCGTCTTGCCAATCGTCAGGGTGTTGTTCAATGTGTTTTCCAAATTTCTCGGCTACGTAAAATAAGCCGTTTAGTCCATCAAGTTCTAGTGTTTCATGAGCGCCGACCCAATCAGCGCCGACGATCGGATTGTTTAAAAACCGGTCATAAATAGCTTGTTTTGCCTCGGTGTCATTTTGCTGCGCGTAAAGTTTTGCCAGGGCAAACAAATGTGTCAGATTCCAGGTGTCATCCTGTTCTTTTGCCAAGCCCTGCAAAACGGCTTTACGGATTTTGTCTTTTTGTTTTGAAATAGAAATAATCTCAAAAATATAAGTTGCCCGGTCACCTTCAGACTGTCCGTCATAGGCGAAAATGTTTAATGCGCCTTGTATAATTTGATTTGAAAAGTCAATTTCAGGATGCTCTTTTACAATCAGATATGCTTCACCTGTTCCGCGTTTCAGTACATGTAGAAATTGTCGTTTTAGGATTCTTAAATCGGGCATAATCGAAAGAGTGTCGTTTCAACAGGCTTAAGGATTATGGATAAGCGGATCACCGATTATTCTCTTCAGCGATGATTTCGTCGATCTCATTACATATCCGCTGTATCGGTTTTGTAAAATAGTGCTGTGCGAGCTCCACCTTTTTTTCTTTACCATCTTCATTTCGATAACGGGCGTGAAGCGATACGCTCACGGTGATGAGGCCGTACTGCTTGAGTTTATGGATTGTAAATCCCTGTAGGCTTTCCAGCGGAACAGTCACCTCTTTGCCTAAAAGTCCCTTGCGGACGCGCATTTCCCTTCTGTCCATGTCAATGATAAAATAGGCTCTAAGCAGGGAAATCATCAAGATTACGACAACTCCCAGCATCCACCATTTGAAAGGGGATTCCGGCATTTTGATGAACCCAACTAGGGTCATAATAGAAAATATAGCAACCAAAGGAACATAGGTTCCTAATTGGGGTTTCATTTTGTACTCGTTTCCGTTTCTGTCGAAGTTTTTCATGTGCTTATCGCTAATTTTGCCATATCAATCGTCCAATCTGCTGAAGCGGTTAGGATCGCCAACTGGTATATTATATTATCAACTATGGAGAATATAATTATTTGTTGGTGAATTGAGCTAGATCTTCAGTAATGGTTACAATTTTTATTTCCAAGTAAATAAAGTTATATATTTGCTTCAGTAAAAAAAAGGCCAAAAAAAACACTTCATTCTTTAATTCTGGATCATTTAATGTGAGTATGATTTCTGAGAGAGGAACAAGTATGAAAGTGATTTATAGTAGACTAGCTTAACAAAATATGAAAAGAGGTGTGCGAATTGTATCGTTTGGGTTTTTATTATTAATCATTGAATATATCATTTGTGTCCTTTTATTTTATATTGAGCCTTATTTTAGGCATGATAGTCAACTAAACCTTGAGTATGCAATAAGAGGAGCTAATGAGGTGAATTGTTTGTTGAGTATTTTCTCCGATTTTTCATTGTAATTGAAAAGTTTTAAAAAACACGTGACTACATGACTACAAAATAAAAGGACAAAGCGCTTTGTATTAAGTCACATATGTAGATATATTTTAATCACAAAAAACAATTTCTTAACTACGTTGTTTTAATGCTACTAAGGTCTATAATATATGAAATTAGATATGTACAAAAACAAGATCAACTACATTATATATGTGTTTTCTTATTGTTAATGTATAGAATTTAAAAGCATCCTAAGCTGAAATGAGAAATCTATTCGTGTCATTTCAAATCAATCAGCAAGAATGAATTTATAAATTAAAAACACTCATATTATGTCACTATTTGATAATTTAAAACTTACAGCAGAGCTTATTAAAGCAAATTTATCCGAAGGAATTGAAGATGGTTACGATCATTCTACCACTTCGGCAGGTAGAAAAGGATTGCGTTCGGGTCGTGTTTCAGAGCTTACCGCTATGGCAGATTTGAAACCAGGAGGTGCAGACAACCTGCGTAAAATCATGGAAATTGCCAACGGAAACCTGAAAGGAGCAACCAAAGTAGGTACGCTTCACGATTTGAGAATTGTATTGTTCGATGATGATAAAAAAATTCTTTTCTGTACCGCTTATGACGGCGATTGGGATGCTTATATCAACGACTTCGCTACAAAAATTCCACAGTTGATGGACATTATTTTTGGGAATATCGAAGGCTGGCCGGGTATCAAAGATCCTACGATTAAAGATTTTATTTTAAGCAAACAAATCACGGCTACAGGTTGGTATGTGGGGGTTCCGCACTTAACGGTGAATGATATTCGCAGAAACGACAAAATCATCACTGGTCTAAATAAAGCTATTGACGACGCGAACAAAATTGAAAAATAACCCTACTAAATAGATTCATTATGGCAATAGATTTCTTAAAAAGAATTTTCAATAGGGATAAAGTCAATATAGCATTAGAAGAAATTCAGGCTTTGGTACTCCGAAGCAGACCAATTCCTTATTACGGTACAGTGGCTCTTTTGGAGATTAAAGATGCGACTAACGCAAAACAGACGTTGAAAAACCTAATTCCTTTGGTGAATTCAGCAGGAAATTGGGATCAAAATGACGGCTCTTCGGTTTCTATTACCTTCACCTATAAAGGATTGGAGAAAATTGGCCTTCCCAAAGATTCTTTGGATTCTTTTCCTGAATCTTTCAAGGAAGGAATGGCTAAAAGGGCTGGTTTTTTAAATGATATCGGGGTTAATGATCCTAAAAATTGGGAGAGGGATTTCAAAAATGCCAACATCCATATTGCGGCAGCTATTATTGCCAATAACAAAACCGATTGGAAGGCAAAATTTGAAGAGTTTAAATCCAAATTACACGATAGTTCTGGCGTTCAGGTTTTAATTAGTCACGATTTTGGGGCGACCGAAGAAGTGAAAAATGTCTTTGGATTCCGCGATGGCATCAGCAATCCCGAAATTGAAGGCAGCGGTATTGATGTTCCTCCAGGTTTTGATAGACCCTTGAAAGCTGGCGAATTTGTGTTGGGCTACCCTGGCGAAGGCGACATTACGAAACCGTATCCGCAACCCGATGTTTTGGGCAAGAACAGCTCGTTTATGATTTTTAGAAAATACCAAAGTCAAGTTGCCGATTTCAATAAATACATTCAAGAAAATACCAATTCTGCCGAAGAGGGCGAACTTTTGGCTGCGAAAATGGTGGGACGTTGGCGAAGTGGTGCTCCGCTGGTTTTGTCGGCGGATAAAGACGATAAAGAGCTTGGTGAGGATATGAACAAGAACAATCATTTCTCTTTCAAAGGGGATGAAGATGGTAAAAAATGTCCTTTCAGTTCGCATATCCGAAGAATGAATCCTAGAGATTCCAAATCATTTGTGTTGGAAGATGAGCGTCTGCACCGCATTATTCGACGTAGTGTGACTTTTGGGGACATTGTTCCACCAGAAGTTACCAAGGATGATGGCAAAGAGCGGGGTCAATATTTCATGGGTATCAGTGCTGATGCGATGGGAACGCTTGAATTTTTGCAAAAACAATGGGCAAATGATGGGAATTCTCAGAATTTGGGAACCGAAAAAGACCCAATGATTGGCGTTCAGGATAAAGAGGGATTGTTTACGATGCCTGCCGATCCATTGGTGAAAAGATACCGTGGTTTGCAAACGTTCAACTTAGTAAAAGGTGGTGAATATTGTTTTATTCCGAGTATTTCCGCTCTAAAATGGATCAGTGAATTGTAACAGCTAAAAATGTAAGCATGAGCGAAAATATAAAATACAGCTATGATTTAGAAGAAATTCCTGCGAATTTTGACAAATATATAGCTAAGATTAATAAAGATATTCAAGATTATATCAGAAATACGCCTGAGATTAGTAAAATAGCACACCATACGCGTGATGCGCATGCCAATGGCTATGCCGCACTAAAAGCAGAGGTTGAAATTTTAACCAATCTACCCGAAGAACTGGCTCAAGGCATTTATAAGCAAGCTGGAAAATACGAAGCTGTCGTGCGGTTTTCGAACGGATCATCTCGTGTGTTGCCCGATAAATTAAGCGGAAATGCACAGGGTTTTGCGTTGAAAATTTTTGGTATTAAAGGTAAAAAATTAGCTCCGGGTGAGGAAGATTCACCTAATGTTGATTATAATTTGATTAATAATCCAGTGTTTTTCTGCAACACGGCAGCACATTATGTGTTTATTTCGAAGTTATTTTTACAGCTAAACGATTTCTTTGAAAGAGGTGCTTTGGGTAAGTTGGAATTTGCCACTTTATGGGTGACTGAAAACAAAAAAGCTTTCCCAAATTTTGAAGCATTAAAGGAATTGGGCGCTTTAAAAACATTTGAAAAAATCCCTTCTATAAACAGTTTTTTGTATGAATTTTACAGTATGGGTGCTGTTCGTCATGGCGATTATATGGCGAAAATTCGAATTGCACCTACTGTCGAAACTCAAAATCTTATTACCGAAAAAGATATTGATATAGATAGTGCCGATTGGCCTTACCGCAAGGGGATTATCAAAGAAATTGCGAAAAACGATTTGACTTTTGAATTGCAAATTCAGTTGTGCAAAGACCTAAAAAAGATGCCGATTAATGATCTGACCGAAGAATGGTCGCAGGAATTATCGCCTTTTCAAACGGTTGCAAAAATTAGAATTCCGAAACAACAGGTTCCTGTAGATGGCAATTTTGATGTGATGGAAAATTTATCTTTTACACCATTCCGCACGTTGGAAGAAAATGCGCCTATAGGCAATTTGCAAAGAGCAAGGCAATCGGCATACGTCACTTCTTCCACGGCAAGGCACGATCTTAATCATAAAAAAAGAAGAGAGCCAACGAATTTGCAAGAAGCCTTTGACCCTAATTTTTATAAACTTTAATTGTCGTACAAATGAATTCAATAAAAAAATCACCGTAGCGGGTAGTGGTGTTTTGGGTTATCAAATCGCTTTTCAGACTGCTTTTCACGGTTTTGATGTTACCGTTTATGACATCAATGCGGAGATTGTAAATAGAGCAAAATCAAAATTTGATGATTTAGCAAAAAATTATCGTATCGATATTCAAGCTACCGATGCGCAAATAGCAGCGGCAAAGGAGCATTTGAGCTATACGAGTAATCTGGAGGAAGCGCTTAAAGATGCCGATTTGCTTATTGAAGCTATTCCAGAAGAAATCCAAATAAAAAAGGATTTTTACAAACAGGCAGCGCAATTGGCTGCTGACAAAACGATTTTTGCAAGTAATTCTTCTACCTTATTGCCGAGTCAATTTGCAGATAGTACGGGTAGGCCACAACAGTTTTTGAATCTACATTTTGCCAATCAAATATGGTTGCGCAATACAGCTGAAATCATGGCACATCCTAAAACGGATGAAAATATCAAGAAAGAAATTATTCAGTTTTCTAAAGATATCGGTATGGTGCCTATTGTCGTGAATAAGGAATATATATTGTCTCTGACCAGTTCAGGAATTCCCAAACTTTGCGCAAGCTGGTTAAAATCTGAACGTTTTATTTTTCGTTTACGACCACCCAATGTGAGAGCCATATCTTCCTTATCTTTTGGATAGATTAAGTTAACATTGATGAGATCATATGCTGGTGATAATAAAACACCATGATTCGTATGCATGAGTGAAAAATTCTTGAGATGCATGTCGTTATTTCCAGTTAAAAAGCTAAACAGTACGAGCCTAAAATATTTGATTGCATCTAATCCGGTGTTGGAAGCAAATTGCTTGATGATTTTTCCTACGCGTTCATAAGAGCTATTGTATTTTTGCTCGGTCATAAGCTGCGATAATTGACATAAATCTTCAACGTGGATTTTTTTGCCCTTCTTACGGTCAAATCGTTTTGTAATGTAGGCCAGTTCTCCTGTGGAAGTTCGTATTAATGCGTGTTTTGCTGTTTCTATCTTAAATAACGCTGCGAGGTGCATCGTTAGATCTTCTACTTCTGGCATGAGTAGATATTCTTTTGATTGAGGTTTCAGGATATAATCTCCCCAAAGACCAACTAAGGTAAGTCGCTTACTGCCCTTTTCTCCATTTAGACTGAGTGATATTTTTGGCTGTACGCCAGTTATTGCCAATCGCTCAGCTACAGTAACTTCGCCTAATTTTTTCAATTTTTCCTGGTCCAACTCCAAATAGGGAACTTGAGTTGTTCCAAAAAACACTCTTGAACATGCTGTATGATAGTCTCCTGTTTCAACTGGTTTATAGCAAAACAAACAATTAGCCATCGTTTTCCGCCTCCATCGGATAAACAGAAACTGCTCCTATAGTGTCTCGACATAGGTTTATCAACAGCGCAAAACGATCTCTGGGATTGAGTTTCCAATGCTTTTCACCGATTTCCAATAACCATCCTTCAGGAATTAATCCATCAAAGAACGGAAATAATATATTGCTATAATAAGTGTTTTCGGAAATCGGTAAAGTTAGACTGATAGGTTGTGGATCAGTTTTTTTTAGATAATTCTTATCATAACTAAATGAATAACCATGATCTGTCTCAATTAGAAATCCAGCCAAGTCATCATGAAAGTATATTTTTGCTTCGCGTGCCATCACTCTTTAATTTGATCAATTACACCAACTTCTTTACCGAATAACGCCAATATGTCATTTATTTTGTCTAAACGTAATGTTTTTTTTCCCTGCTCGAGGTCACGCACAAACCTTAAGCCGACTCCAGCATTCGCAGCTAAATCTTCCTGTGTTAGCTTTAATTCTTTTCGTTTCTGTTTTACAAACACGCGTAATGAATCCATAATTATACCCTATCTGATATAAATATAGTAAATATTCTTAAATTATACTGTATCGGGTATAATTTTTATATTTTTTACATACTTTATACCCGTTCGGGGTGAAAAAACTTCTTTCTGTTGTTTGCAGTAGTCTTCTTAGAAATTCTTTAAGGGTAGTCGTGTTATTTAGACGGAACTTCTGTTTCAAGCGGTTATATCTTGTGAAGCATAAGCGGGATATTTTGAGAAAAAAGTTTATGATGAAGTCGACGTAAAATATAAATAATTTTTTGAACAGCAGAACGTTAACTATTTGCCCAGAGGGCTGTAAACCTGTATGCTATAAGCGTGATTTTTTCTTTTTAAATTTTCTACCGTACCAAATGTAGAAACCTGTTACCGGCAGAGAGGCACAGATTAAACTCGTTACAAAAGCGATCCACATGCCTGTAGACCCGGCTATTTTTCCGACATGAATATCGTAATTGGAGTTTCGCCATTTCATGCCCAGTGTTTTATCATTTTGTAGGCGTTTGTAGTATGCACTCCCATTCCGAAGATCATAGGCATAGGCATCGGAGGCCGACCACCAGGTATTTCCTTTCGTATAGATATTTACATTAGCTTGAGTAGTTTCGGGAACCAAATTGATCAAAACGCCCTGATGTGTACTGTCCTTTTTCAGAACGTCAGACCATATCAGGTCTAAAAGTGCTACACGTGATTCTGTCACCGGGCTGCCTTGAATTTTTGGTTCTTCTATTTTCGTATTGGGCCGCTTACCGTCCATAAGCCAGTAGATGCTAGTTTCCCACCACTTGAAGGACCAAACCAAACCGGTTGATGCGATGACAATCGCGAACAAAAATGCATAAAAGCCAAGTACTTGATGAAGATCATAGTTGAGACGTTTCCACTTCGCGCTGAAATCTATTTTTAACCGCTTTACAGCTACCTTCCGATTTTTTGGCCACCAAAGGAAAAGCCCCGAAATTAGTGTAATGATAAACAGCAGGACGCTGCTCCCTACGATTGCGCTCCCTACGTCGCGCCGGAGATAAAGGAATTGGTGGATCTGCCTTACAATCCAGAAGAAGTTTGTCTCAACGTCTATTTTTCCTAAAACGCGGCCGCTGTAGGGATCTACGAAAATACGGTCCCAATAGATGATTTCTTTATTTACAAATACACCCCCGACATCGTTCTTTGGACGGCGCTTAAGTGCTTCAAATAGATGAACTTGTCGTTGATCATCTGTAGCAGGAACACGGATAATGGTAATGGTATGATCGGTGACACGCTGCGCATTTGCCTTTAAGACGGAAAGGGGAAGTATTTTCTTGCCTTTCTGTGCCGTTACCGTTACATAACTTGGATGAAATAGGGCAAATAGTTCCTTTTCAAATACATAAATAGCGCCTGTAATGCTTACGATAAAAACCACCAGACCGGACAATAATCCGATCCAGCGGTGTAAAAACAAGATCATCTTTTTTAAAGTCATGCTTAAAAGGTATAGCCTAGTGTAAATAGTAAATTACGTGGTGCACCTGGAAATAGACGGATATAATCGTAACCACCTACCCAATGGGTTTTATTGCTGATATTATTAAAGTTGGCCTGCAATTGTACTTTTCCAATGGTATAATATAATGCTGCGTTCAGTAAACTGTAGGATGGGATGGTCTGGTTCTGGTTAAGGGAAAGGTTTCGCTTATCCACATAATTGGCCCCGACGCCGATTCCCAAGCCTTTTGCTTTTCCGGAAGGAATGGAGAATCTGGTCCAGATGTTTGCCGTATTTTGAGGCGCATTTGGTTTTTGTCTGTTCAGTTCTTCATTATTTCCACCTTCGGTAATCTTTGCATCATTGTAGGCATAGGAGGCAATAACACTCCAGTGCGGGAGAATTTGACCCTGAATATCAAACTCTATCCCTTTCGATCTTTCTTTTCCGATTTGTTCCATTAAATCTGCATTGTCGGCAGTGGGGGCGGGGTAAAGCGTATTCTTCTGATTGATCTGATAGATAGCTGTACTTGCCTGGAGTTTTCCGTCCAACCAGGCTGTTTTTAATCCAAATTCGGTCATGTCATTTTCGAGTGGATCAAATGGACCTCCGGCATTAGGGTTTGCCAGTGCCGAAGCTGTCTGCGGATTATAGCCTTTTACGTAAGTTCCATATAGATTGATCTGTGGGTTGATGGTGTAAACTGCTCCAAAGCGCGGCAGTATAACATCCTGCAGAAAGTTTTGTTGAAGTCAATATTCCGGTCTCCTTATTCGAGTCATTTTTGACGCAGGAAAGCCCTTTTCTGGCCAAACTTCATATGCTTTTAGAATCGTCGCGATCGGGCATCCTGTTTGACAATTCGGCTTTGATCAGTGTACAGCAGAAAAGGATTATAACCGAGTTGCTCAATTCGGAGCTTGATCAGGAATGGAAATCCTTATTTTGTTTTGGTAAACTCATGGAGTTATTGGCGCGAACATTTGACCAGCATAAACTTGGTAATACGGTGTCTCGAACGGATAATAGCCTTAGTCCGGAAATGAAAAAACTGATGGCGGAAGCAAAAAGAATAGTAGAAAATAGTTTGACCGATCCGCAATCTTTATCGCAATTGTCTGCTGAATTAGGAACGAATGAAAACTATTTAAAGAAATATTTCAAGCTCTGCTATGGTACAACCATTTATGGGCATTTGACCAAGGTGAGAATGCAAAAAGCTAGGAGCTTACTTACACAAGGAGACCGGCCTATAAATGAAATTTCACGCTTTTTAGGCTATAACAATCCTGCGCATTTCTCAGCAAGTTTTAAGAAGCATTTCGGGGTAAAACCAAAAGTAGTGCAACGTTCTTCAAAAGTCTAAATCTTCTGTTTACCACCCTGTGAGTTGGTCCTGTCCTTTTGAGTATCTGTATCAAGCGGTTTATTTATTCGCCTGTTCACTACGATCCTTGCGTTTTTTGTCTTTTTGTCGCTTACTTCAAACGCCGTTTTGCTAGGGGTGGAGTTTTGGCGATTTTTCCCAAACTCCAAGCAGCCCTTATCGTTAGCCGAAGCTGCTTGAAGTTAAAGATGCTTAAATTAAAGTTTGTCCCACCAGTCTGAAATCTTTTTCTTGACACTCTCGCGGAGTTCCGCACGTTTTTCTTTCCGTTCGGCTTTCTTGGCTTCCCGTTTGGCTTTTTCCGCTGCGTGTTCTTCGGAAGCCGCCTTTTCTACGCGTTCCTGATAATGATCATAGGCCTCATCAACACTCGTCCGGAAGGATCGTCCTTCCAAGGGTTGCAAAGCTGTATCCACGAAATCTGGGCTTGTTTCGTCAACAACAGTAATCACTGCTATTTCCCCCACTTGCAAGCTATTATTGACCTGATCAATAAAATCGGTCGACACAACAAATTCTTCGGTATCCATCGTCGCCCCGATAAATGTTCCGGTAAGTCCGCCCAGCAATAAACCTAGTGGACCGCCCACAATACCGATCAATGCACCGATGGCACCTCCGCCGAGTGTTTTCCAGCCGCCCTCTTCTGTCGCGTCTTTCAGTACGTCAAAACCACCCTGATCTGTTTTTCGGATGGTTATAGACTCATAAATACGAATGTCACCATTACGGTCGAGATCGGCTAAAGTGTGGTTTACCGCGATTGATTTCTCTGTCGAATCAACGATATAAATCAAAATATTTTCCATATGGATTTGAATTTTGTAATGAACATTTTTGTGTTGTAATAAATTTAAATTATTTTTTTTGAGTTGGTCAAATAAAATAATAATATGACTCGGGGGTTATTTATTCGTAATAAAACGAGCTGATCTGAGCAGCTATTGCCTCACGGAACGAAAGTCATAATAAGGGTGGTTTTTTATTTTTAGTATGGACGATAGACTTCCGGATAAATTGTAATCTATTGGTGAAGTTTATGTAAACGAAGGTGTCTGAGTAATAATTCAGGATAATCTGCTTGGACTATATTTGCCCCGTTCTGATGCACTTTGCCAAATTCAGCTGGATCATTCAAAACCAGTTTATCGACATTCCAGAGACTATTGATAAATGTTTTAGTACCAAATTTGTGTACCATCGAATTAATTTCTTTTGTATTTGTCTGATATCAATTTCAGCCATAGCGACTCCCAGAGCAATTCATGATTTGGAATTAGTTATCTCATACATGTAAAGTGTGGATTGATCATCATCGGGCACAAAGTACAGGCAGACCTTTCCGTCAACGACATCGGTGTAAAAAGGATTACTTGTCATAATGCGACCTGTTTTACTTCTTAAGTGGATTGGCAGGGTATAGGTGCTCTGATAGGTATGAATATCCATTAATTGAATGCCCCGATTACGATGCGCTCCTTTGCGTGGGGATCTTTCAAAAAACTGTTGACCCCGGAGCAAATCATCAAACCTTGACCCACATATTGTCCATCCTGAAAATTAATAAAATGCTGATTATTGTTAGAGATTGATTTTAAATGCCATTTACCACGATCGAGCAATTGTTGTTTCCACGTATAAAACTGCATAGCATCCCAATTGAAACCAACGAGTTCATGTCGATCTCGATCGCAAACAAGGGCTCCAATGGCATCGTCTAACGTAAATTCAACCTTCGCTTCCATGGTAGTCGGATCTATTCTGTAAATCAGCGACCTGCCGTGGGGACGATATTCACAGACTGGGATCCAAATATATTGACCATCAAAATCTATCCCCCCGGGATGATAAACGCTATCTTTTCCTAAACGAAGTTGAGCAATAAGCTCTCCTTTAAAATTAAATTTCATGAGATAGCCCGTTCCCAGGCCGACGGCCTGCTCTTCGTAGATCGGCCGCTGTTTAGCTATCAAAGCTTTTTTTATCGGTATTTGTCTAGTGGCTTACGGGAACTGCTATTGCAGAGCTTTCTTTTTTTATTAATTTTTTATATATAGAGTTAAATTCGTTGTGGTTTTTTGCCTGTATTTTATTAGCTTTATACATTCATTTTTGCTATTTAATTGTTCGCTTGGCCTCCCAATTCGATGTCTCTTGAATAGAAGAATTGAAACTTTTATCCAATTCTACAAATTATATCATAAGTTATTGCTAGTTAATTTTCATAGATAATGAATCATTTCAAGTTCCAATCTGCTGTATTCATATTTTTGTGTTGGGTGTTTGTTTACCCTGCAATAGCACAGCAGCAGACATTTCCGCAAAAAGAAGATTATTTACAGCTGCTGGAGCGCGCAGCAAAGGAAAATAAGCCGATGTTCTTGGTGGTTCATCAACGGGACGATCAGTTTATTCCTTTTAGAGGCTCTGTTTCAAAAAAAGCAAAAGATATCCTCAGTACGCAGTTTGTGTCGGGAATTGTTCAGGTGGATCGGGATAAATTTGACCATCCATTACAACGGGTTTTCAGTCTTGATAAACCAATGTACCTTTTTACCGATAAAGATGGGATTCCTATTTTACGAATAGACAAGGCGGTTGATGGGGGAGATGAGCTGGAAAGACTCATAGACTCGGCAAATACGCTTGCAAAAGCTGAAACTCTCGGTAAGCTTATAGCAGAATATCGAAAGGGGATGCGTCAACAGTCCTTGTTGAGCAAAATACTTCGCTACAATCAGACATTTGATCAATATACAGACCAGCAGCTATTGAGTGACTATATAGCGCAGCTGACGATAGAGCAATTGAATAATTTTGAGACAGTTGTTTTTTTATTGAGCTGTGGCCCTGTATATAATAGTAAATCTTATTTACTGGCGCGTACCAATAACAAAATGGTGGATAGCCTCTATTCCTCTTTGCCATTGCCAGTTCGTAAAAAGATAAACAACAGGATTATACAGCGGACATTTCGGGAATCTCTTGAAAAGAAAAACTTTTCATTAGCCCAAGAAGTAGGCTATTTTGCCTATACGACATGGACGCCTAATTATTTGCGTGCATCTAATGCGCAAGCTTTTCATCCCTTGGAGTATAAGCGGCTTATGAAAGATAGCCTATCTTACATCCAGATGGCGCGGAACTATTACGATCAATCATTTTATCGGGTTGATCCTGATTCATTGTCCCGAATAGATTTTGCGCAGGATCGGCAGATCCAGTTTACACGAAACCGTCTTTTATTGGACAGTGCGCAAAACGCAGAATTCAAATCCCTAGTGGGTAAAGGGCGTAAATATTATCAGGATGACCAGGCAACTAATTTAAATTACGGTGCGCAACAGATCCTGGCTTTTGAAAAGAATAACCCGGAAGTTATATTTGATGCGATCCGTTGGCAAAAGAAAACAATAGATCTCAAACCTGATGTGCCAGCATTCCGTTATACGATGGCTTTATTGTTGTATCGGGTTGGCTTTTATGCGCAGGCAGAAGAAGAACAACAGAGAGCTGTGAAATTATCGAAGTCAAATAAGCTCTATCAGGAAAAAATGAAGGCCGTATTGAAGCAGATGCAGTCCAGACGATTATGATCAGGGCTAATTTGGAGCGGGACCTGTATGTAAACGGATTGGAATGGTAAACTGCACACGTACAGGCATACCGTATTGATAACCCGGAGCCCATTTTTCGGCTTTCTTCAGTACTGCTATACCATTTGCTGCTGTTCCATACCCGAGGTCATTAATCACTTCAAATTCATTCGCCAGACCATTTTTTTCAATGACAAAACTGATGAGAAGTTGTCCTGATACTTTTGCATTTAAAGCTTCTTTGGGATATTTATAATTCTGGGCAATAAAGATCATAAGGTTTTTTATCCCGCCAGGGTATTCCGGTTGGACATCTCGACGTGTATAGGGATGCACATTGCCCATACTATCTGTGCTGGTTCCCTTGCTTAATACACCTTTTTCATACCATTCTTCAAACTTGATCTTTCCTTTTTTTAAAGTACCTTCCCAATGTCCTTGACGTAATCCATCAACATATACACCTTTTTCAGTATTTATATTGTTTTTAAATTCGAACGTGCCATTTCCATTTTCGACCTGCTTTCGGCCTGTTGAATCAGCATAATAGATTAGTCGGCTATGCTGGTCCTGAAAAAGAAATTCGTTGGGACTGGCTTCAGAACCGGAGAAAAATCTAATTTCTCTTAAAAGACCATTTTCGTGGTATCTTTTTACAGTATCGCTCAGTTTATTGTCTTTATATCCGGCTGATACCGCTAGGTTGCCATTGTTGTGATAACTTTCAATAATGCCTTCCAGATATAATCTTCGTGGGTCAGCTACTTTTGTCCAGCCATGTCTTTTTAAATTGCCATTTGGATAGTAATCGTTTACTTCGTAAAGCCCCAATTCATTTGCTGTTAACCGAATAATGTTTGTGTAAGCGGCTGAATCTTTTATAGCAGTAATACCACGATTTTTCTTTATATAAGTGACAATTGTTTCTTGTGCTTTTGCATGAATCACAAGGGCCGTAAAAAGGAGGAAAATAATGTATTTGTGTATATTTAAGGGATAATAGTGCATGATATGGTTAATTTTATTTAATCAAATATATATTTTTTAGGTGAAATAATGCGCAGCGTTTAAGCTGCGCCCGTTTGT
>NZ_DDGR01000036.1:66612-66835 GCF_002337775.1 Sphingobacterium sp. UBA1897 | reverse complement strand
ATAACAAAGGTATCACCTCTAATTCGATTGATTGTTGTTCATTTCTTCTAAAATGTTGTTCAAAAATTAACCATTGAAAAAAAATGATATTTATTTCCAGCCATTCAACTAAGTAACAAACCTAAAAGCATCTTTCTCGTCGCGTTAGATAGCACGTGCTTTATCTCATAAGTGGTCATTCGATAGCTCATTACAATAGATTTATCATTCTGTCCGCCTTTTC
>NZ_DDGR01000036.1:0-66342 GCF_002337775.1 Sphingobacterium sp. UBA1897 | reverse complement strand
CGGAGCAAAAGACATTAACATCGAACGTATCGAAGAAGTCATCGATGCAAAGCCACACGTTGTCGCTGCCGCATGTCCTTTCTGTATGACGATGTTAAAAGATGGCGTAAAAATAAAAGAAAAAGAATCAGAGATTGAGGTGTTGGACATTGCGGAAATCACTGTCCGAGCAAATCGATTGTAAATTACATTAATCACGAAATAAAAGAGGCCCGATCATACGATCGGGCCTTTTGTGTAGGGAGAAGAATATCTCCTGTCCACGCTTAAATTAGGGGAATCCCAAAGCCGGTTAAAATATAAGGGATTCACCCCGAATCGAAGATCAGCGCTGTATTTATGCTGATCAAACAACTCTAACATCTAGCCATAACAAAGGTATCACCTCTAGTTCGATTGATTGTTGTTCATTTCTTCTAAAATGTTGTTCAAAAATTAACCATTGAAAAAAAAAGATATTTAGGCCCTTTTCCCAGTGGACGCATATCAACACCATTACGCTGCGCGCTGATATAGCCTCCACGGGAATAGATATCTGGAGATATACCATTATGCCGTTTCTCCCGAAATGTACCACTGCAGTTTCGGGTAGCACTTTCATTGAGGTTGAGTACCACCTGATCCCTAAAAATCTCGCTGTTCACCACTTGAATATGCTGTGGTATATTTAACAATGAGGCTTCTAGCCGCAATGCTTCCGACAGTTGTTTCGGATTATATCTTTTGTAATACTTCGAACTAATTTCGACTTCGTCAATTCTGAACGATTTCATAGTATCCTGAGATACTGTTTGAGCAATAAGCCCAAACAGAGAAACGATAAAAATACAGGCTAAAAAAACCGAGATTGTAACATATGGAGGAATAAGAAATTCTGTTACAAATCTCTAAATCGAAATTAAAAAGCGATAAGAATGCTATTAGTCAGAAATAAGAGCAGGATTAAGATGATATAAAAATTTACCGAAGCCCTAAATTTCATCCTTCTCAATCCATTTTGGAACCAGTGGTGCTTCATACTGTTGCATTTTCTCGATCAGCTCTTCAATCGTATCAGCGACCAATAACATTGCTCTATTTTCCTGCTTAAGAAGCCCTTCTTCGACCATGTGATCAATAAATTGAATTAGATGATTATAAAATCCATTGATGTTTAATAAACCAACTGGCTTTTTATGTAAACCCAATTGAGCCCATGTAATCATTTCAAAAAGTTCTTCCAATGTACCAAAACCGCCCGGCAGTGCAATAACCCCTTCGGCGTAATCGCTCATAATTCGTTTACGATCATGCATGGTATCTACAGTAATCAGTTTTGTTACACCCCTATGCTCTCTTTCTTTCGAATTCAAAAAATCGGGAATCACACCTATTACTTCACCTCCGTGCGCAAGAGCTCCATTCGCAACAGCCCCCATTAGGCCAACCCTTCCACCACCATAAACCAAACGGATACCGTATTCAGCCAAAACCTTTCCCACATAGGAGGCTTGCTCTTCATACACGGCCGAATTCCCTAAACTGGAAGCACAAAAAATAACAATACTATTAATTTTATTCATATACAAGTATAGCTAAAAATAAACGGATCAGCTCTTTTTTATTGCGATCTTATCAGCAGGCCAGGATTTTACCTTCCTAAACACAAAATAAGCAAAACTCTAATTATCAAACAAATACAACTTAAAACTATTCATCCTTTTTCTCTTGTATAAATAAATGTAAAAAAAACACTTAAAATAAATAACACATTTAATATCTTTGATTTACCGGTCTTTTTATACATAACGGCTAACCAGACAAGCTCATCAGATCTTGTTAATAACAAATGATAATTTCAGTCCATATGATCTTCAAAAACAAATTTTTGCACAGTGCTCTCTTAAGCTTATTTTGTCTGGCGCTATCTGCTCAAACAACTCCTCAATTAAATTATTTCGATTTAAGAGAGGTAAGGTTGTTACCTGGAGTTTTTAAACATGCTGAAGACTTGGATATCACTTATTTATTGGAAATGGATCCGGACCGATTGTTGGCTCCATTTTTACGCGAAGCCAATTTACCGCTTAAAAAAGACTCTTATACCAATTGGGAAAATACAGGACTAGATGGCCATATCGGAGGTCATTATCTATCTGCGCTGGCTCATATGTATGCCGCTACAGGAGATCTTCGCATCAAGGAACGCCTGGATTACATGCTGGTCAACTTGAAACGTTGTCAGGAAGCAAATGGAAACGGATACATTGGCGGGGTGCCTGGGGGTAAAATTAGTTGGACAGAGATTCAACAAGGCCGGATCAACGCCGGTAGCTTTAACTTGAATGGAAAATGGGTACCGCTATATAATATACACAAAACCTATGCTGGCCTGCGAGATGCCTACTTGTTGACAGGCAATGAATCTGCGAAAGACATGCTTATTCAGATGACTGATTGGGCGCTTAAGTTGGTTGGTCAACTTTCCGAAGCTCAAATACAGGAGATGTTACGAAGTGAACACGGTGGACTGAACGAAACCTTTGCTGATGTCGCTGCAATTACCCAAAACCCAACTTATCTCGAGCTGGCTCGTAAATTTAGTCATCAATCCATACTTGAGCCCTTATTAGCGCATCAAGATCATTTAACAGGATTGCACGCAAATACACAAATTCCAAAAGTTCTCGGTTTTAAACGCATCGCTGACCTTTCCCACAACGAAAAATGGGCTGAGGCTGTTCGGTACTTTTGGGACAATGTCGTTGAGCAACGCTCGATTGCTATTGGTGGAAATAGTGTGAGTGAGCATTTTAACCCTACGGACGATTTTTCAAAGATGTTATATAGCATTGAGGGACCTGAAACCTGCAATACGTACAATATGTTACGGCTCACAAAAATGCTCTACCAAACTGATCCGCAAGGAAAATACCTCGATTTTTATGAACGTGCTCTTTACAACCACATCTTATCGACACAACATCCCGTACATGGTGGATTAGTTTATTTCACACAAATCCGTCCGGGGCATTATCGCGTTTATTCACAAACACAGACAAGTATGTGGTGCTGCGTTGGATCAGGGATGGAAAACCACGCCAAATATGGTGAAATGATCTATGCACAACGCAACAATGACTTGTTCGTCAATTTGTTTATTCCTTCACGCTTGGACTGGAAAGAGAAAAACATGGAAGTTATTCAAGAAACGAACTTTCCGAAAGAAGCCAATACAAGCATCCGAATCAACCCCAAAAAACCGACTTCATTCAGCTTGTTTATTCGTAAACCCAACTGGCTGACAGCAGCTCCGCATGTATTGATCAATGGAAAGCCTTACCATAATTTCAGTTCAACGAATGATCATATCCAAATCAAGCGTACATGGCGAAAGGGGGATATCGTCAGTCTTGAATTGCCTATGGGGATACATACTGAGCAGTTGCCTGATAAAAGCAATTATTATAGTATTTTATATGGACCTCTTGTTTTGGGTGCCCGTACTGGACAGGAAGATCTTTTGGGACTTCAGGCCGATGACAGCCGAATGGGGCACATTGCATCGGGAAAACAAATCCCTTTACGTGATCTCCCAATTCTTAAAGCTGAACCGAACAATATTCCGGCACTTGTAAAACCAATAGCATCAAAGCCCCTACACTTTACGCTCTCAGATCTTTATTTGGGAAAAAAAGGTATTCAAATGGAACTAGAACCCTTTTTCGGTATTCATGATTCCCGTTATATGATCTATTGGCCTCAAGCAACAGAAAAGGAACTACAGGCGTTACAGGAGAAAATGAACAGTGATGAAATAGAAAGCTTGGCGCTAGCTGCCAAAACAGTCGATAAGGTCGTCGCTGGAGAGCAACAACCGGAATCAGATCACTTTTTTCGCGAGCAAAATAGCTATGCTGGGGCATTCGGCGATACACGTTGGCGCGATACAAAAGACTGGTTTAGTTATGTAATGAAAGTAACGCCCGAGACCCAACTGATAGCAATCAAATTGTTGGCAGACAACTCATCAAGGGTAACGGAGGTTATGGTCGATGGTAAAACCATCAGCACACTGGAAGAGAAGGATGAGAAGTCAACAATTAAAACAATACGTATACAGCTTCCCAATGATGGTACAGGGAAAACCAAAATAGAACTAAAAATTAAGGCCGGGGCAGGATCTACAAGTCACAAGATCCTAGAAATCCGGACTCTTCGTCCTGACTAATGGAAACTTTGAGAAAGTTTCCATTAGTCAGGAGTGATTCACTTAGTTTTGATTAACTGAGTAAATCAAGAACGATTCAGTTCGTCAGAAGAGCGCTGTTATTTATTTTCCGATTAAAACAACTGCGCCATCCGGTTGCAATGTCAATTTGATGGTCTTTGTTTTGGAAAGTCGAATTTGTTTCTGTTTTGATTCCCGGGCGATGTTATCGTCGATAAGCTGTACCGCATCCGTACTCAACATGGGCAAATTCACCGATACTGTCTTTTCTTTGCCCTCGGCATTTATACCCGCTATATACCATGTATCACTCTTTCTCCGGGCAAGTATGACATATTTACCTGGATAACCATCAATAAAAATTGTTTCATCCCAGGTTGTAGGTACCTGTTTCATAAAATCAATCACATGGGCTGGCATTTCCTGTAAATTATTGGGTGTCAACCCAAAATTTTGCACTGGAGTCTGAAATAAAATCGCAGTTGCCAATTGAAATGTTTCTGTCGTTTTGCGAATAGTACCACCGTTATTCTCACGGTTATGACGTTTGTTCAACAAAACCGGACCAAAATCCATTGCCGCCACGGCGTTGCGAATAAATGGGTGTAAAGTCGCATTAAAGGCCTCCGTATCATTTGCATGTTGTGTAAAAATCAAGTTTTCGGAGGCCAATACAGCTTCACTACCCACGAAATTCGGATACATACGCTCCCAACCCCGCGGTAAAGTACATCCATGAAATATAACTGTTAATCCATAATCATTTGCATCCGAAAGAATATCTTCGTAAAGCTTAAGTGTTTCCTGTTTATCACCTCCAAAAAAATCAACTTTGATTCCTTTAATGCCCACACGCTGCATCCATTGCATCTCGGCTTTACGTGCGATCGAAGTATTCATTTTATTTTTTGGTGTTTGCGGTGCGTCGTTCCAGAATCCATTCGAATTGTACCACAGGCAAATACCTACGCCGCGCTCCTTTCCATAAGCCACCAATTGTTCAATTTTTTTGTGGCCGATCTTTGTATCCCACCAATTGTCGATCAATACAAATTCATAACCCATTGAAGCTGACAGATCGATAAACTTCTTTTGGTCTTCAAAATTAATACTACCATCCTGCCATTCCAGCCAACTCCACGTCGCCCGTCCGAATTCGTATTTCTTTGACGCCGGATATTGTGGCTCAACAACATCAAAAGGAATGGTCGTCTCCGCAATGGGTTTTAGATTGCTCCCGATAGTCAGTGTGCGCCAAGGTGTATAACCGGGTAATGAAATTGTGGGAGCTGCACGTCCAATGCCATTGTTCTCCCCTTCTTCCGGGAAAGCAATACTATAAAGACCGTCCTTGGTACCTTCGCTTAACTTGGATGCACAATAAGCACTTGATACACCCGTTTCCGAAACAAGTACCCATCCACGATCTCCAACATGAAAGAGCGCAGGAAAAGTATATCCAACACCATACTTCGAAGGTACCCCTAAGGCCTGATCTGCCTGATACTCCTCTTCATAACTTGGTTTTGTTTTCATCCAGCCTATCATCGGGGAAGCTTGGGCTGTTAAAAATGTTGTTGTAATAAGTGGAAATTTAAAGCCACTCTCCTCCTTTATTAATGCAAAATTGGCCGGCTCGCCTACCTGAGGCACATAATATCGGAAGGCAATATTGTTGTTGCTAACACGGAAAGTAACCTCAATCTGTTGCTTTGAAGCATTCTCCAACAAATAACGCAATTCATTCGCTTTATACGCTACCTGACTGCGTTTGATTTTTGACTCGTTATAATTGGTCGAAATTTCAGCTCTTTTTTCTGCTATTGGATGCAAATTATCACTTAAATTTATCGTCTTGCTTTGGAGCCCAAGCGGAGAAGCTTCCAACATCGTTTTCCCTTCCAGTTCAACCTTATAAAATAGATTGCCGTTTTTTATATCCAACTTAACGATCAAAGTTCCATCAGGACTAGATACCGATGTCTGCTGTGCTACAGCAATTGTGCCCAATAAAGACACGATACATACCAAAACATAAGGTTTTAATGGTAAACGTCTAAAATAGCGCGTATAATTGTGATTTAACATAGATTAACTCAAATAGTAGGTTAGTTATTCTGTTAAAGATAAGGTTTTATTTTAATAAATGTATAAAAAACACTTATTATACAATACGACACTTATCCAGCACTTGATGCCACTATCTAAGGAGTTATGACCTTCTTCTTAGGGAGCCTGCCCTCCCGCCTTTTCTTGCCTTATGGAAAGATATAGAAAACAAAAATGTGTTATAATTGTAAAGAAGTAGTGACATTTATTTTTACGATTTTAACACGTATTAAACTATGAATCTAATTATGAACATGATAGCAATTGCAAGTATAGCAACTGCTTCCTTAGCTCCATTGTCAGCCAAATCACGATTATTGTTCGAGCAAAAGAACCAAAACATTGCGCTGATATTAAAAAAACAGGCCTTAAAACGTAATTATGTGGGAACCGACTCGCTATTACAATACTTTAACCAAACAACTGCAGAACTTGAAAAGCAGGTTGCGGGTTTAAGCGAAGCGCAGCTCCAATTTAAACCAGCGCCTGACAAATGGTCTATCAGTCAATGCCTTGAACATATTATTCGTTCAGAACGAATGATATTTGACATGGCAAAAAAAGGTCTGGATCAAGATCCACAACCTGAAAGGCGGAAAGAGATCAAGATGACCGACGACAATCTCAAGAATGCACTCACAGACAGGAGTCACAAATATCAGGCACCCAAGGAACTCCAACCAGAAGGCATTTATAAAAATGTGAAAACGGCACTCGCTGATTTCAATGCCGCGCGTAAGCCAGTACTTGATTATATCAAAAAAGCTGATGCGGAAGATCTTAGAAATCATGTCAGCGACTCCCCAACCGGTCCAATTGATGGTTACCAAGCCCTAATGTTTATTGCCGCACATTGTGCACGTCATACCAAACAAATCGCTGAAATAAAAGCCGATCCCAATTTTCCAAAACAATAGAAAGATGAAGAAATTGACCTATCAAATTAAGATTGATGCTCCTGTCTCACGAGTTTTTAAAACAATGCTCGATAAAGAAACGTACAAACAATGGACCAGTGCCTTCGATCCGAGCTCTGATTTTGAAGGCGTTTGGGAAAAGGGACAAAGAATTCATTTTACCGGCGTCAATGAAAATGGTGAAAAAGGCGGAATGGTAGCAGAGATTGCTGAATATATTCCAAATTCATATGTATCTATTCGCCACCTTGGCATCTTAGATAAGGGACAGGAAATTTTATCCGGACCAACAGTTGAAGATTGGGCAGGAGCATTAGAAAACTATTCTTTTTCAGCCACCGAGGGACAAACATTATTGAAAGTAGATGTTGATACAAACGACGAATACATCGATTACTTTAATGAAGCTTGGCCAGATGCTTTGCAACTTTTAAAAGACTTGAGTGAAACTAAATAAGTTAAATTAGGCGCTTAATGATCAAGCGCTCACTAGACTGATCAAAAACACATATTGACTCAATAAAAAGGGAGATCTAAATCCCCCTTTTTATGTTTTTGCTTTATGCATTTAAGCAAATGCTAAGAAAGTCAACTTCTTTAAAATATGCCCTTTATATCTTTAGCATTAGTTTACTTTTCCTTTTTTTTGACGTGAATATCAAAAATATTGTAATACTTTAAGGTACTATAGTCTTTCAGGCTCATGAAGTCATAAGTAAGTGGATAATTAAAGATATTTTCCGTCTGACTCACATAAAGGAGCATATCGCGGAGTGCTGTCCCAATAGCCTGAGCTCCTTTTGGATATTGAATAAAACTGTTCTTCCCGCCACCACGATAGTAGATCAACAAATTACTACAATCCAGGACTTTGGTATCTATGTCATCCAGAGCTTTCTTTTCCAATATTTTGTCTATCGCTGTATTGAGCCTTGCCCGTGTTGAATCAGTTTCTCCCATCAGAATCATATGAGTACCATAAGTCACCGAAGCAAGCACATAAGGAGAATAGCCGGCTTTGGTTAAAACCGCAACCTCCGATTCGGGGTAAGCGTCAAAATATTCCGTGTGATCAATATAAATGGTAAGCTTATTGACATTGCCTATCCGAAGCATACTATTGGGTTTACTGATCGTCGTTGAATCTGCATGTCTCACAAGGGATAGGGCGTTCTTTACATCCTTCGAATTACCAAGAAATCCCTGTATTTCGGCGTAATCTTCAAAAGTGCTGGAGGAGAAATTCATGCTGCTCGCCTGTTTCGATTTTTCGAACTTATTGGCATAAGCAAGGCCATCTTTATAACTAGGCACAAAGAAGCCCAAATCTATGGATGCGTCGTTATAAGACAAAAAATGGAATTTAACTTTTTTTGCTTTTGCTTCCAGGCTTTCTAGTCGCGGACCATCCAGGGTATCTTTGAGGCTCCAAAGTCCACCCAGAAAAACCTTTTCATCAATATAGTCATCAGCGAACAGTTTATTCATCTGAAACTCTACTTTTCGAATTTCATACTTATCTGGCGGAACAGTGGGCTCATTTTTGGTGGTATCTGTAGGTACCACCTCTGGGGGCTCTACCTTTGGCTCGATGGGATCTTTTGTACAACTTAGCCATATCAGTGAGCTAAGAAGAAGTAAAAAATTTCTAGTGTGCATATTGAAGTTCTTCGGTTTCAAATTCCGTTATCATTAAAAACAGGGACCACTCGTACTTTTTTATCCGATAAATTAAATATAATAATCGAAGATAACGTTTTTTTTCATCAGTCCAAAACAAAAAAGCGGGGTTTTAACCCCGCTTAGATTTAATCTTTTGTAACACCGTGAAAATGCAGAAGCCTCTCAGCTGATTGAAATCAAGAGCGATCGACTGCATTAAACACCCCAAAAAGCTCTACACGCTTTGAAGAACGATCCACAACCGCCACTCGTATAAGTGTCTGAAGTATGTGTACCAACCAATTGTGCCGTATCATAGTCATAAAAACTCAATACAAAAACACAATGCGTTAATTGGCCTTTGCTTTCTTTGACCTCTTCGGTGACTTTCACGAGGGTGTTCGTTTTAGGAAGGCGGTAAGTCGTCGTTTTAACATTGACATTTTCTTTCGGAGCCTTTTCTGTTGTCTTTGCAGAAGCCACTGTAGATAGCAGCGCAACCGCCATCAAACTCATCATTAATTTTTTCATTGTTTCTATTTTTTTGTTAAACCATAACATGCTTTTGAAGCAGGTCTTTATTTTATGGAAGTAAAAATAGAAACGCATTTAACTAATTTTACGGTGATTTATTATTTGTTATAGGCCCCTTCATTATTCGTGGTTGTTAGTCTATTATTCGCAATACAACTGTTTGTACTGTATAGGTTAATCATGACAGAAAGTCTTATTTTTATACATTGTATGTCTCTAGCATTATTTGTATTTTTAGGGATCTGATTCAAAATAAACTACAGTTCAGCGGCCCAATTATTACAGCATCGGACAAATTCGTTAACAATGCCCAAATATACTAGCGCAAATGGGGTTAAAAAATTAGAATAGCGAACCGTAAACATTGCTTTTTATAAGAAAATGGAAAATAATCGAGAAAGCAGAAAGCATTTACCTGTGGTGGTAATGGCGCTAACTGGTTTCCCGGAAAACCTATCTATACAAGATAAACACCAAGAGTAAATTATAGAATACCTTCTTATAAGACTAGGTCCATAAACTTCGAACCGGCCCCGGTGTAAATTTTTATCCAAATAAACCAATAAGGCTTTATTATTATCAAATTTATCATATGCCTTGGATGTGAGCTATATTTTTGAGCATAAAAAAAGGAGACAACTATTAACTAGTGTCTCCTTAAGTGCCCAGGAGCAGATTCGAACTGCCACGCCCATGCGAGCGCCACCCCCTCAAGATGGTGCGTCTACCAATTTCGCCACCTGGGCTCATATTCACCTTTGGTATCACAAAAATAAAGATTTTTCGCTCTTTTACAAGTCTAAAATTGCTTTTTAAAGCATTATTTCACTAAATTCCTATTGATCAAGGTTCTAATTACACCGTCGACAAGTCCAACCCTTGGAACAATGATTTGTTTTAGACGGCCATACTTCATAATTGTCAGGAAAATTTCACTCGCAGGTATGATAACATCCGCACGATCTTCGTTTAACCCCAATAAAATTATGCGCTCTTTTAAAGAAAAGGAAGATAAATGTTCATATACCGCTTTTAATTTGGCATAGGACAATGGTTTATCCAGCTTCTCATTGGAGAGGCGTGCAAGCTTATTAATATTACCACCGGTACCGATCCCAACAACTTGCTTATACATATGCGTATTGCTACGTACCCATTCCCTCAATTCATCCCAGGTTTCTGCCTTATCCTGATTGTCTAAAATACGAATCGTACCCAAGTTGAAAGACTTAGAATTAACCAAAACACCATTAGCGAATAACGATAATTCAGTACTACCGCCACCCACATCAATGTACAGGTAAACTTTGTCCTTTTCCATCTTATTATCCCAATGGCTATTGTAAATAATCTCAGCCTCTTTTGCTCCTTCGATAATATCGATGTTTATACCATTTTTCTTAACCTCCGCAACAATGTCAGCCCCATTTCGTGCATCACGCATGGCCGACGTCGCACAGGCCATATAATCCTCCACGTGATAAACATCCATCAACTCCCGAAAAGCCTTCATCGTTTTGATCAAACTCTCGGCTTTTCTTGGTGAAATTTCCTGATGAATAAACGCATCATCTCCCAAACGGAGTGGAACACGTAACAGTGTATTTTTCTTAAAATTATATTGATCTTTCTGTCCTATAATGTCAGCTATCAAAAGACGGACTGCATTGGAGCCTATATCTATTGCGGCGTATCTCACTTTATATACGATTTCATTAAATTACGCTAAAATAAACACAGTTATTAAAAACTATGTTATATAAATGTTAAGTTATCATTAATTTAACAAATAACAAACGATTATCACAAGGAATTCTTGTGCACACAACAGCTGATATTGTCGTAAAACAACTAAAACTCCTGTTTTCTCAAAAATATGAACTCATTTCCTGGCAAAATTATCTCACTGACAATCAACTAACTCAGGATACAGGTAGCGTATCCTATCGAAATGCAGTACCTGGTACAATTCCATACAGAAAATCCATTATTGCCAGCATAAAACTCATAAAAAAAGGAATATTCATTTTAATGAATACTCCTTTCCTTCTATTTACCTTATTTCTTAGTGATGGTGTTTTTCTTAGTGATGGTGTTCTTCAACTTTACCACCAGCTAATTTATAGATCTCTTCCACTTTTTTCAAAGACTCCTCCGAAAGGTGAATAACATCCTTGTTTGTATTGTGTTCTTCATGAGACAATCTTGTATTAATCTCACCTTGTTTTTCAACCACTAGTGCTAAAAATGCTTTATCGTTGAATGCCGCTGTACTGTCCGAACCAATTGAAGCTGGAACTTGAAATGCAGGTACACCACGTTGCGCATCGCCAACATGCAATTCTTTTGCTAAATTGTCTAATTCTGGCAACACTGTTGCGTAAGCTTCTTTAATCTTTGCAGCTACATTTTTCACCTCTGCTGAGGTAGATTGTTTTGCAGCTACATCGGCAAGATTTACCAAGTAGTTTCCATTTTCGCCAACGAATTTAATCATTGCAAAGGCATCACCATCCGCTAAGGATGCATTAGAGTATTGACGCTGTCTATCTGCAGCTGTTTGACCACAAGATGCAAATAATGTACCCGCACAAGCCGCAACAATAAATAACTTATTAATCTTCATATCAATTTTGTTAACTATACAAAAGTAGATAAAATATATGTTCTCCGAAACCCTATCCGTGAAAAGAAAGAAAAATTACGCAACATTTCTTCCGGCATTCACCACGCCAAAGATTGTACGCGCTATTAACTTCGAATAATCTTCACGTTGTGCATCAGTCAGCTGATCCGAATTCAATGCACGAATCGCAAAATGCTGTATAACCAATAACGGTAATACAATTCCCTCGCGCGCTAAAATAGACTCACGATCCACAGGATAGTTCTCCATCAATTTTGAGGTTCCGCTCAATTTTAACAAATATTCTTTTGTTATCTGGTACTCGGCATATAAAGTTTTCCAAAAATCACCATAAATAGGATCATCTTTCATATATGCTGTAATATCAAAGTTTGACTTTGTCATCGACATCATACAGTTGTCGATCAATGTCTGGAAAAATCCCGATGAAACATATAATTGCTGTACGTCCTTCCAGAGGTTATTTTTTTCAGCCCATTGCAATGCTGTTCCGACACCATAAAATCCAGGAATATTTTGCTTCAACTGGCTCCATGAAGTTACAAAACTAATCGCCCGCAAATCTTCCAGTCGCAATTCACGGCCTGAGTTACGTTTTACAGGTCTACTTGAAATATTGATCGAGGATAACGCTTTCAATGGCGACATCGTCTCCAAATATGGTAAAAACAATTCATTCGTGCGTAGATCCATAAACTTATGGTGACTCAACTCAGCTAGCTTATCAATGATCTCCTGTTGATGCTTGGTTAAAGTATCGCCCACACGTTGTTTTAAATCTGAAATAATGCCGGCATGCAAAAGTTGCTCAATATTAAACCGCGCTGTATCTAAAGATCCGTACTGGCTACTGATTGTTTGTCCCTGAATCGTCAATTGAATATGATCGTTGGCAATCTCCTTACCCATAGATGCATAAAAACGTTGTGTTTTACCACCACCACGTGCTGGAGGTCCACCGCGGCCATCAAAAAACACCAAATCGACATCGTATTCGCGTGATATCGCCGTAAGTTCGATTTTTGCACGATAGATCGACCAGTTCGCCATCAGATATCCACCGTCTTTGGTACTATCAGAATAACCCAACATAATCGTCTGTTTGTTTCCTCTTCGTTTCAAATGTGCCTTATACTCCTTATTACTGTACAAGGTTTTCATCACGTCCGCTGCTCTCGTCAAGTCATCAACGGTCTCAAACAAGGGCACAAAATCGATCGTTAAAGCATCCTTCTTCCATCCAGACCACAAAAATAATTGACGCAGTCCCAAAATATCACTTGCTTGCTGGCAATTACTGATGATAAAGCGTTGTGCAGCTCGCTCAGAACCGGAACGTTGAATCTCCTTTAACAATTTTATCACGCCCGAAGTATCTTTCGTTAACGGATCCGCATCCTCTCCCACCGTTAAGTCAAGTTCTTTGAATTTTAATGCTTTTTGCTTATCATTTTCACTAAGCTCCAGATAATCCAATGGCATTCCAGTCTTTTCCTGGTTGTGCTGAATCAGATAATTGGTAGCCTCACGTAATATGCGGCTGTCTTGTCTGATATCCAATGTGGTAAAGAAACAACCAAAAGTCATCACTTTACGGAGTAGATCATCAACGATCTCTACAAAAAGCCCGTTGTGATATTCCTCCAAAACATTTTTGATTGCTTTTAGATTCGTGATGATATTATCGGTTTCGTCTGCAGGATGTTCGACCGGATTAAAACTATTTTCGTAGAACAATGTCTGCAGATTTTCCATATACTCCTCCACACCTCTAAATGTGATGCGTCGTCTAACGATACGGAAATCTCTATAGTAACATCTAAACAAAATAGTACGTAGCAATGCGGCAACTTTCTTGGTGCTATCAACACTTACGTTAGGATTCCCGTCTCGGTCACCCCCCGGCCAAAAACCAAGCTCAATCAATTGTTTTACCTCTTCGGTATCGACATCCAATTCATCATCAATGAACGACTGAATCTCCGATGCCACTTTATAAAACACGTTTTCCAAAAACCAAGCTAAGCTCGCAGCCTCGTCAACTGGAGTCGGTTTATTTTTATTGATGAAAGGCGTTTTCCCCAATTGCTGTAACAGCAGGTGAATACTATGAATATCGTTGGTCTTGATTGCATCGATCAGGTCGTTGATAATACCCAATACCGGTCCCGGATAAAATTGAGTAGGATGTGCAGTCAATACAAGACGTACAGAAAAATCCTTCAATTTCGACACAATCTTACGGCGCATATCTTCGCTACCTTCGGCGTTTTTAATTAATGCCCCTAAGACATTTTCATCATCGCCACGACCCACCATCTGAAATGACGAGTCTTCGATCGCATCAAATAAAACAACCTGACGCTCTATATATTGAACAAATCGAAATAACAAATCAATACGTTGCTCTTCCGAAGAAAATTCCTCATGCTGATCGAAGAAACTCTTTATGATCTCATCAGGAGTTAAATGCTGATCCACACCCTTTTCACATTGCTTTGCAAAAAATGGTAATAAAGTACCGGTATCTTTAACACGTTGAAATGGCAATGTTAAAAACAAACTTTTGAAAAGCTCAAAGCGTGTCAATACCTCGTCCTGAAAGACGGCTTCATTTTTACTTTGCTTCATATTTAAATCTTTGAAAGTGGTCAAGAGAGTTTAGGTGACTCTTGAAATTTTGTAATGTCTCTGAAATTACCCTATGGCTCCAAATATAACAATATTATAGCTAAACAAATAAAAAAATATAAATTAATCAAAAAAACAATTAAAATTTTAAAAACATACTAACAAATTTTAGTAATTTTTCATTTTTAACACATTAACATAGTACAATATGGGAACGACCTGTGTCGATCCCTTAGTTCATAAAGCCCGGCTACAAAATGAACCTTTCTTGATCAGACAGAAACCAACCAGCTATATCGCTATCATCCGTACAAAAAAGAGCAAACATAGCAGAATAATTGTTTTTAATATGAAAAGCAATTTATCTAAGTTTGTACTATACACATTATGAAACAGACACAAGAAATAAAAAGTTTTTTCTATAGCCAATATTTTGCAGATGGACTCCGAATTACCATCGGATGTATCGTGCCTGTCCTGATCTTTGCAACCATAGGGCAATTTACCAATGGAACCATTGTCTCTCTGGGAGCGCTCTTAGTAGGCTTATCGGATACCCCCGGTGCGCCTAGCCATAGAAGGAAAGGAATGATTGCGGGTGCGATATTAACTACTTTAACTTTTATTTTAACCAATATAGTCAATCAAAATGTATATCTATTAGCAATTTTTATCGGCGTAGCCTGCTTTATATTCGCGATGTTTGCGGTTTTCAATGGAAGAGCCGCCAACGTAGGTCTCATGTGCATCCTGATGATGTTGATCCATGTACAGATTCACTACCCCCTTGCTGAAGCTATCAACTATCTAGGTTTCTACACTTTAGGTGGTTTATGGTATATCGCCATTAGTCTTTCCATCACCCAAGTACGTCCTTACAGGCTGGCCGAACAGGAACTATCAGAAACAATTCGCTATGTTGCTGATTACATCCGGCTAAAAGCTAATTTTTACGATGCTAAAATTGATAATGATAAAAACTACCTCAAACTAATCGACAAACAAGTTGAAGTCAATCAGCATCAGGAAAACCTACGGGATGTATTATTTCAAAGTAAACGATCGATAAAAGACACCACAAAGGTAGGACGTTATTTAACCCTCGTTTTCAACGATATCGTCGATCTCTTTGAGCAAAGTATGGCGGCGCACTATGATTACAATACCATCAGCGAACGCTTTGGACCTACAGGAATCTTGGAAGATTTCAAAAATGTGATTTTAAAATATACCAATGAGCTTGACAATTTAGCCTATCAGCTTAATACAAATACGCAGCCAAAACCACTGTACGATTTCGACTCGGATCTCAGTCGCCTTCACACTAAAATCGATCAACTGGATAAAAATCAACAATACAGCACATTTGCTTTACGCAAGGTATTGATCAATTTACGTGATCTGGTTCGCCGGATCAAAAATATCTATGGTTACTCGCATCTACAACCTGACGATGTCAAAAGAAAGGAAATTGATGACGCAAAACGCTTTGTTCAAAGCTCTGCAATTGATTTTAAGAAGTTCCGCGAAAATCTTACCCTAAAATCCACCATCTTTCGACATGCCTGCCGTATGGCGATTGTCATGTCGGTCACCTATTACGTGTTTGAGGTCACCAATATCACCAATAATGTATATTGGATCCTCCTCACCATCATGGTTATCCTAAAACCTGGCTTCGGACTCACAAAGGAGAGAAATATCCAGCGTCTCATAGGCACAACGATAGGTGGCCTCATCGGAGCCCTCATCCTGTTAACCATCCATGACCCAACTATACTATTTGTTCTCTTGGTATTCTTTTTTCTGACGGCATATAGTTTATTCCGCGTCAACTATGTTATTGCGGTACTTTTTATGACACCCTATGTATTAATTATGCTGAGCTTCGTCAGCGCCAATACCCTAGACGTCACGAAAGAACGCATATTAGACACCTTTATCGGGGGCATGATTGCATTCTTATCCAGTTATATTATTTTTCCAAATTGGGAAAGCATGCAAGTCAAGGAGTCCATGCGAAAGCTACTCATTGCCAACTACAATTACATCTTTCAGGCATTGAAAGAAATTGCAGGCCAAGCGCCTTCCATCACGGATTACAAACTAACCCGCAAGGCTGTCTACGTCGAAACCGCCAATATGGGTTCGACGTTCCAGCGCATGCTTACCGAACCCAAGAAACGTCAAAAATATAGTAAGGAAGTCAATAAATTCGTCATATTCAACCATATTTTAGCTTCTTTTTCGGTGACATTAATGAACCATCTCGACGAAATGGACAATAATTATATCAATAAGGACCATGTCCGGACGATCCGAAAAATATTAAGCTCCTTGGAGCAGTCCATTCAACTGCTACATTCTGACGATAGCGTCAATGCATTTATTCCTTTGGCGATCGAAATTCCCAACGACCAATTTGATAATACAGATGTCAGTTCGGTTGATGGGCAGCTATTGACCGAACAGCTGGACTTTCTCAATAAAATTGCGCAGGACCTGCATAAAATAGTTCAGGACCTTCATACTAAAAGCACAGCAATGTCAGAAAATGAGCTGTCTAAAGCTTTAAGCTGATTTATTCTTTAAAATTCTCGACATTTATACCATGAGCGATACGATAACACGGTACGACCTGATTATAGTTGGCGGCGGGCCAATTGGCTTAGCTTGCGCCTTAGAAGCCAAAGAAGCAAATTTAAGCTATCTTATTCTTGAAAAAGGCTGTTTAGTCAACTCACTGTATAATTACCCCCAAAATATGACCTTCTTCTCTTCTTCCGAAAGATTAGAAATAGGTGATATTCCCTTTGTCACAACCAACCCCAAGCCAAAACGCATGGAGGCTTTGGAATATTACCGACGTATACAGCAAAAGTTCACACTGGATACCCATCTTTTTGAAGAAGTACTGGAAATTAAGAAAGAGGATACGGAGTTCCTGGTCAGTAGCAACAAAAGCATGTACCTGACCAAAAAAGTCATCATCGCCACAGGTTTTTATGACATACCGATGTTGCTCAATATCCCGGGCGAAGAACTTCCCAAAGTTAGGCATTACTACGATGATCCACATTATTATAGCAGCCAGAAGGTGATCGTTGTCGGCGCCAGTAATTCATCCATTGATGCAGCGCTTGAAACCTACCGAAAAGGAGCGCAAGTTTCTTTGGTGATCCGTGGTAGCGAAATCAGCCGTCGGGTAAAATATTGGGTTAAACCTGATATTGAAAATCGAATTGCTGCTGGTGAAATCGATGTGTATTATAATAGCCACTTAATAGAAGTTACTCCAACTACTGCACATATCCAAACACCAAACGGTATCGTCGAACTCGATAATGATTTTGTACTGGCTTTAACCGGCTATCGCCCGAATTTTGATTTTTTGAAAAAGATCGGAATTGATATTCCCCAAGAGGCACCTTGCATTCCTAGCCATAATGAAGAAACAATGGAAACAAATATAGCCGGGATTTATTTGGCAGGCGTCGTTTGTGGTGGCTTAAATACCCACCTTTGGTTTATTGAAAATTCACGAATTCATGCCAAACAGATTATCGAACATATTCGCTCAACACTTATTTAACGACTTGAAAACGTAAACCATTTAAGAAGATTTTCATCATTTTCTTCTGTAAACTGAGAATATGATCGAATTCTTCTTTTGTTGGGAACAACATGTTTTTCATATCCTTTAATATGCCCATACGCATACCGAATAGTGAATACAGAAGAATCCGCGCAGTTTCATTGATATCTTCAACCTGTATCTCCCCAGCATCGATACCAATATTGAGAATCTTCTCAATAATTTCTACTTCACGTAGATAAGATTCTTTGAACACCTGCTCCAACTCATCCGGAAGCTCTTTCACCATCTTCATGGTGTATTCAAATAAATTATAATATTGATTGATAATCTTGACCCGCATATCAATAGAATACATCATGATCTCCTCAAAGTCGCCTCCCTGCGCAATGACATCCTCGATATCCTCGATCATTTTATCAATAACGTATTCGAAAACTGCAGAATATAAGCTATTCTTATCCGGAAAATAATAATACAGCAATGCTTTTGAGAAATTGAGATCTTTGGCTATTTCCGACATCGTTGTCTTAGCCATTCCAAAATGTGCAAAGCGCCTCGTCGCAGCTTCTAGAATTTTGATTCTTTTTACATCTGCATTACCCATTAAACTTATATTTTTTATCGTTAAATAAACGGTTTATACTATCTTTACCGATTATCATGCTAAAGATAGCTGATTTTTTTGAATTTCTGAAAACTAAAGTCAATATGAAGTTAAACATTCAATCGAATATATCTTTAAAAGCTTTCAATACGTTTAGAATTGAAGAAAAGACAAATTTTCTAATCGAAGTGAATGACAATGAAACATTGACCGAAATTTTTAAAAATGATATTTTTAAAGAGAACTTTTTTGTTCTTGGAGCTGGTAGCAATGTCCTTTTCACCAAAGCATTCGAAGGATATATTATTCGAATGAACAGCAAGGGTATACAAGCAAAGATAGATGGCGACGATGTCTATGTCACAGCGCAAGCTGGAGAGATCTGGAATGACTTCGTTTGGTACTGTATCGAACATAATTACGCTGGCATTGAAAACATGGCCCTGATTCCCGGCACTGTCGGGGCTTCACCCGTGCAAAACATCGGTGCCTATGGTACGGAGTTAATGTATGTCTTTCACGAATGTCAGGCTTTCGATACGCATACCGGCAACTTTGCCACATTCAAAAAAGAAGATTGCAATTTCTCCTACCGTGACAGCATCTTTAAAACAGCTCATAAAGGACGGTTTATCATTACCCAGGTAACCTATAAGCTTAGCCGAACAGCTCATATCAATACAACTTATGGTGCAATAGAAGCCGAACTCGCTAAAGAAAATATAACGAACCCAAGTATTGCCGATATCGCAACCATTGTCTCCAAAATCCGTGTAGAAAAGCTCCCTGACCCAAGTACAGTGGGAAATGCCGGAAGTTTCTTTAAGAACCCCGTAGTTACAGCATCGACTTTTGAGCCTCTTCAGAAAGAATACCCCACAATACCGCATTATCCAATGCCTAATAATGAAACAAAATTGGCTGCTGGATGGTTAATAGAACAATGCGGTTGGAAAGGAAAAGAATATGGACAAGCAGGTGTATGGAAAAATCAGGCACTTGTACTAATAAATAGACAAAACGCTACAGGACAGGAAATTTATAATCTATCGGAACAAATCATAAGTGATGTAGCCAACAAATTTGGCATTAAGCTGGAGCGTGAAGTTAATTTACTGTAAAGATTTAAAAAAAGTAAAAATATTTTTTTTAAATCTGAAAGCAAAAGAAAAACAGGCTTCACTTTAGTAAAATATCACTTTGAGCTAATTTTATTTACTTAAAGTTAGTTTACGCAAACGTTTGCTGTGCTTAAAATAATCTTAAAATTATATTAACAAATCTAATTTTACCATTTTTGGCGCATTATTTGCCTCATACTTAATGAACCGCATTTTATAAACGTACTGTTTTGTAAAAAGAACAGTTATAATTCATTAAGCTATGACAAAGAATGAATTTGACACCATGGTTATTGAGCAATCGGACTCATTAAAACTCTACGCCAGAAATTTTACCAGTGATTACGAAGATGCCAACGATCTCGTTCAGGACACTATCCTGAAAGCTGTGACCTATTTTAAAAATTTCAAAGAAGGAACCAATTTGAAAGGATGGCTTTACACCATCATGAAAAACACGTTTATTAATAACTATAGACGTATTGTGAAAACCAATTCTTTCATTACGAAAGACGAGGATATTTCTAACTCTAACCTCCTATTATCCGCCTCCTCAAATCAAGGCGAAAGCAAATTTGTCATGGAAGACATCCATGAAGCTTTATCTAATCTTTCCGAAGAATATTACATCCCATTTTCACTGTACTTTGAAGGGTTTAAATACCACGAGATATCTGAACATTTAAATATCCCTATCGGAACAGTGAAAACAAGAATACATGTCGCTAGAAAATTAATGAAAAGATCACTATCGGCATATAAAGTAGCCTAGTTTTTCTATCTTCGCCTTTTTACAATTACGAATGGCAGAAGAATTATCGGAATACAGCAAAAGCCAACTGGCTTTACGTAATGGTCAGGACAAACCACAGATCTGGGTTGCTTATCGCGGATTTATCTATGATGTCGGAGAAAGTAGACTGTGGAAAAACGGGATGCATTACGAACATTGGGCCGGACAAGATCTAACTGAGGAGCTCCAAGAAGCCCCTCATTCAGAATCTGTATTTTCAAAATTTCGGATCGTCGGAAAACTGAAAGATCAATGATTATAAATTAAACTGAGATAGGGCAACAAAAGCATTCAAGCGCTTTTGTATGTCCTCTTCGGTAAGATCAACCAAACGATCTGTTCCAAATTTCTCTACACAGAATGAAGCTAGCGCAGAACCAAAAATTAACGCGTTCTTCATGTTTGTAAAGTTTATACTTTTTACTTTGGCAAGATAGCCAATAAAACCTCCTGCAAAGGAATCCCCCGCGCCAGTTGGATCAAACACATCTGCTAATGGTAGAGCTGGAGCAGAAAAAATCTGATTCTCTCCAAAAAGAAGCGCACCGTGTTCACCTTTTTTGATAATTAAATATTTAGGTCCCATTGCTAAAATGGCTTTTGCAGCTTTAACCAGAGAATACTCTTCTGACAGCTGTCTCGCCTCTGAATCATTGATGGCTAACACATCAACTTTTAGAAGTACCTTTCTTAGATCATCCATGGCAACATTCATCCAGTAGTTCATCGTATCCAGAACCACCAGCTTAGGTTTGTGTACCAAGCGCTCCAACGTTGTTAATTGTATTTGAGGTGTAAGATTACCCAAGAGAAGATACTCACAATCCTGATAACTTTCAGGAATAATTGGATCAAAATCAGCCAATACATTTAAGTCTGTCGCCAAGGTATCACGGCTATTCATATCGTTATGATACCTGCCTGACCAAGAAAAAGTTTGCCCACCAGTAATCACCTGGACACCCGTAACATCTATACCACGGTTCCTGATAAGATCGAGATTGTCATTTCCAAAATCCTCCCCAACAACACTGACCAATTTGATTTGATCACATAGATATGATGCCGCCAAACTAGCAAATGTACCGGCACCACCTAGAATTTTGTCAGTTTTACCGAACGGTGTTTCTATTGTATCGAAAGCCACCGTACCAATAATTACTAAACTCATAGTTTTTTAATAAGCATGGTAAACAAAAAAACCGGCGTAAAGCCGGTTTCAATATTGCTCCTGAAGCTGGGCTCGAACCAGCGACCCTCTGATTAACAGTCAGATGCTCTAACCTGCTGAGCTATTCAGGAATTTATTTTTCGAGAAATTCCTTTCTCATAGAGTGTACAAAAGTAGTACATTTTAATTTTATTTGCAAATAAAATATTTGCGTTGTTGCTCCTGAAGCTGGGCTCGAACCAGCGACCCTCTGATTAACAGTCAGATGCTCTAACCGGCTGAGCTATTCAGGAATGAAAAATTGAATATTTTAAAAACCCCGGTTATGTAAGTTATTAAATTGCTCCTGAAGCTGGGCTCGAACCAGCGACCCTCTGATTAACAGTCAGATGCTCTAACCTGCTGAGCTATTCAGGAGTGTTTTTTCAATTTTTCCGGAGACCCTATCGCGTTTCCGTGATGCAAGTATCGGAAGATTATTAGAATACTACAAATTTTTTGAGCACATTTTTTACAACTTCCTAAATTCCAATTAGAATAATTTATTTTTATTTTTCATACTGCTCCACAAAATCCCCTTTTCAGCACTTAAACCAACATTATCCTTCTTTTACCTTCAATGGCTATTAGCTGATCAATGGGCAATATTGTAAATTCAGTACGATTATAGCAGCACACCTTTCAAAATAAGCGTCGCTACACTAAAATAAATCAGCAAACCTGTTACATCGACTAATGTCGACACAAAAGGCGCTGAAGAACTCGCAGGGTCGGCCCCAAGCCGTTTCATCACAAAAGGCAACATAGACCCCATCAACGATCCCCAAAGGACAACGCCGACCAGGGACAAAGAAATAACCAATGCAACCAACACCCAATACTCACCATAGCTATGCGCAAAAGACTGCCATGCCATAATCCTTATAAAACCCAGCGCTCCCAAAATAAGTCCCAGCAGCAAACCCGACAGAATCTCTCTTCGCATCACACGCCACCAGTCCCCCAAGGTAACTTCCCCCAAGGCCATCGCCTGAATAATTAATGTTGACGCTTGCGAACCGCTGTTCCCACCACTGGAAATAATAACAGGCATCAGCGCAAACAACATAATCGCACTTGCCATTTGCTCCTCGAAGTGCTCAATAACTGTAGCGGTCAAAAGTTGCCCCAAAAAAAGCACAATAAGCCAACCAGCTCTTTTCTTGACCAAGTTCTTAATCGACACATCCAGGTAAGGTTCATCCAAAGCCTCCGTTCCCCCGATACGCTGCATATCTTCCGTGTACTCCTCGTTTGCTACCCAAAGAATATCATCGACAGTCACTATCCCCAACATAACCCCCTGTTCGTCGACAACAGGCAAGGCCACTCGGTTATTCATCCGGAAGATGTTGATCGCTTCCTCCTGGGGATCGTAAGCATTCAGCGAAATCAGACGATGATCGATCAGTTCGCCAACGACTCTATCTGGCTCCGCCATCAACACATCTTTAATCCGAATATCATCTACCAGCTTCCCATTTCCATCAATCACATAGAGTACATCTATCGTCTCCGAATCTCTTCCATAACGTCTAATATGTCCCAATATTCGTTCAATACTCCAGTGCTCTTTTACGGTAATATAATCGGGGGTCATTAGACGTCCAACGCTATCTTCTGGATAGCCCAGCAACGCCAATGCTTCAACACGATCTTTGGGTGGTAATAGTAAAATTAAATGCTTAATATCGTCCTTCATTTCTGAGAAAAAAGAAGTCCGATCGTCGGGGGGTAACTCGTTAATTAGCGCGCTAATTTTCGCTTTAGAAAGCTTCTTAAAAATCCTGTTTTGCGTAGGGAAATCCAGAATACGAAAAACGTTAACTGCGCGATTCAAATTTAATGATTCAATAAATAGTGAACCATGCTCGGGCAACTCATCAATTAGCTCCTCTACTTCTGAAATATTTAATTCATTCAAAAATTCTTCCAGCCCAACAAGATCTCCACTTGCTATCAATTGCTCTATTTGATTCACCTGCATTTCCAGTTCTTCCATATCTCCTATCAATTTAAAAATCCTACATCTACACAAAATTTATATGTTACAAAAATCGCTTTTTTAAAGTAAATTCTGCATAAAAAAATAAATAATAAAAACCTGCTGTCTGTCGCAGTAATTGGGATAAATACGCCGCGCAACGTTCAATGCTCAAATCAAAAACAAGACATTTTGTCATCAACAAAAACTAAAGAGAAAACCGTTCTCGCCAATAACTTCAACAGGTCTAGACAAAAGAAAGACGACGAAATTTATCGTCTAATCACCGATCCATTTTTTTATCGAATAAAATAAATCAGACGACACCCAACTCACCAACAGTCCCTCCGAAAGCAACAACTCCTAGTCGTCAAATTTTTATACAAAAAAAGCAAACAAATTTTCCCGACACTCTCTTAGAATCGCCAATTATTTAAGTATATTCGTCATATGCTTTAACCTGTTGAATATAGCGCATTTTTTCAGAACGCCCCCTTATTATCAGGTTATTTTAAATAAAAAAATAGCATAAAAAAAGTAAAACATAAAAAACATAAAAACCTATTATTCAAAGATAAAACAATTTCAAACATAACTTAAAGTTCATGTAAATAGGAACAATAAAACTAAAAAAAATAGCAAATACACGATATACAGAAATTAATGAAACATAAAAACATAATTATCAGCATATTATCATTATTATCATTAATAATATATTCACAAAAAAGTTCCGCTCAATTTTTTGAAGACAGCCAAGCCCCTTTAAGCCAAAAATGGTATAAGATCGAAACGAAGAATTTTCAACTTATTTTCCCCGAAGAAATGAAGAGCAAGGCCCCTACCCTAGCTGACCAGGTTAACCGATCGCTGCGTACAACTTCTAGAAATTACAAAATAACACCGCGGAAAATCCCATTCATTATCCATAACACGAATCTACAAACGAATGGTTTTGTACAGCTGTCTCCACGTAAATCTGAACTGTACAGCACCGCCGGAGCAGAGCCAGACAATCAGACCTGGCTACCCAATTTGATCCTGCATGAGTCAAGACACGTAAGTCAATTTGACAAATTGACAGGCAAACTGCGCGCGCCATTTTTTGAACAATTAGCCCTAGCCTACTATGGACTGACCGTCCCTTCTTGGTATTTCGAAGGGGATGCAACGCTAACTGAAACGATATATTCGGAAGGAGGAAGAGGAAGATTACCCGCTTTTGAAATGCCAATCAAAGCAAACTTTCAATCGAATCACAACTATAGTTTTAATAAATATTTACTGGGATCCTATAAAGATATTGTCCCGAGTTACTATACAATCGGTTATCTGATGACCTCCACTTTAAAATCAGAATTACCCTCGAATTATGAAGCCGACCTCTTTTCAGAGCTTAACAAAAAACCGCTATACCCCTACAATATTAATCGCGTTTTAAAGAAAAAAATAGGTGGAAATAGTGCCTATTTATACAACAAAACAATAGCAAATTTAGACGCTATATGGAATAAAAAAACAAGCAATTATCAATACCAGAAGTACACAGAAATAAACAAAAAAAACAACAATTATTACAACAGTAATTTATTGCCGAAACACAAGAATGGTCTGATCTATTTTATTAAACAGAATCCACAAAAGACGAATGCAATTTATACCTATGATTTGGCAACAAAAACAGAAAATAGGCTCGTCAAAACCGGCATACAGTTGACGCCACATTTTGACGTAAACAGCAATTACATCGTATGGGATGAGCTTCATAAAGATCCGCGTTTCAACAAGAGAACATACAGCGTCATCAATATCATGAATCTCAAAACAGGGAAAATTAACCAGCTCAGCAAACAGACGAGATATTATTCACCTATTTTTAGCCCACTAGACGAAACCATCGCCTGTGTTGAGGTAGATTTATCCAACGACAGCTATCTGACGCTTATAAGCCTTAAAAACAACAGTATCATCAAACGGGTTAAAATAGGTAATGCTGAACAGCTCCAGCACCCTGCTTTCAACCCCCAAGGAGATAAAATAATAGGCATACGATTATCTCAACATGGAACCGCATTGTGTGAAATTGACCTGAACAATAACAAAATCACCAACCTAACACCATGGGGTAACCAACAATATGAAAGGCCGCAATACCTTTCAGGTATGAAGATCATCACAAAAGCCAACTTCAATGGTATCGATAACATTTACAGCATCGACCTCATATCTGGCAAAAAGCAGCTTTTGACAAAGGCACAGTTTGGCGCTTTTAACCCATTTTACGACAAGGATACAAGACAATTATTCTTCAACGACTACCAGTACAATGGCTACAAGATCGCCCAAACACCCATAGACACAGCATTTGATATCGCTCCCGAAACGGATTATTTTTCGCATTATTACGCTACGGCATTGACCAAAGACAGCGTAAAAAATATCGCTTCAGTCTCAGTAGATACTAGTCAGCACTACCAAATTGTCCCCTATCGTGGACTAGGTAGAACGTTTAATTTCCATAGTCTTTCGCTAAGTAGCAGCAATTTTGAAAGCTTCGACAATTTTAAACCCGGAGTCTTCTGGTTATCAAACAACATCTTAAATACCACACAAATTGCACTGGGATATGAATATGATACCGACATCCGAAAAGGAGTATATTCGGCAGAACTGACCTACAACAAGTACTTCCCAAAATTCTCACTACGTTATGAAAACAGAGGGCAAATCGCAGCAGCAAGCATCCCTAATAAACCGGACAGTAGCATCCGTTTCGACTGGCGCGAGCATTATATATCGTCACAGATCTCCATCCCACTCTCCTTTTACAGAAGAGACTACGTCTATTCCACTGGGTTCAACCTGGCAACAGCTTATCTAAGGCGCTATGATCTTAGCCGAACAGATGTCAAAAACTTTAATTACGAGACTGCATTTCCATTAACATACCAGCTTTACCTCAATCGCAATGCGCGTATGGCCAGCATGGATCTCTACCCAAGATGGGGGCAAAATTTTAGCGTCACCTATCGGCATACCCCCTTCGAAAACAATGCAAAAGGTGAAATTCTATCGGCACGAACAGTATTTTATCTACCTGGATTCATGAGCAATCACGGCTTTCAAATCAGACTGAGCGCCCAAACAGGATCAGGAATTTATCAATATATCAACGACATCCCTTTAGTGAGTGGATTTAGCTACTACAAATATGAAAAAATAAAAAACACGGTATTGGTAAACTATCGCTTCCCCATAGCTTATCCCGACCTTGGATTAGGATCCTTAGCTTATATTAAACGTGTAAAAGGTGGAATATTTGCTGATTATCAAAACATACACAAACACAAGGAGATTTCACCAAAAAGTTTTGGGGCCTATCTATCGCTTGATTTCAATGCTTTCAGATACCCACTTCCAGACTTCGAATTCGTCGTTAAAGGCACCTATATCAATGACAACACGACAACGCAACGTATAGTTCCAACATTCAGTTTAAACTACACCTATTAAGGATGAATCGCCCAGTTAAAATTCAGTGCCAAAGCATAATGATCCGACAAGGGCAGTCCTTTAATATTAGTGAATAGATTATTTTCTATGTTATAATCCCGGGCAGTAAGACTTAGGTGACTGCTGCTCCGGTAAAGAATCTTATCGATAGATTCGCTCTGATTGCCGATAGACAGCATATGTGGAGGTTTAAACTCATGTCGCACCTCTGGTACTAAGCCTCCATTTTCGAGCTCAACCCAGCTGTCAACCAATGTTGTGGAATCCATAAAATCATGCAGATTATCATCACAAAAACTATAATGTGCATTAAAATCGCCCATTACTATAAGTGGCTTATCGCTCGAATGCTCTCCGATATAATCACGTAGCTGATTGAGATTATCCCGACGTGCACTTGAAGCTTTCCTGCTATTCTGTGCGTTCGCATGAACGTTATAGACATCCAACCAGACTTCAGGAACGATTTCTATCTGAACTAGGGTAAAGCCCTTCGGTGTTAGAAAATCTGCTCCCGTACGTTTCTTCCAGGGTACGCGAACAACATCGGTCATTGGAAAATGAGACAAGGTATTGAGACCATCACCAAAGGGAACACGCCCTTTGGTTCTTGTGCGATATGGATGTAAATTCCCGCCCCAATATAAACTTCTATTATAATTGAAATCCTCCTGTACATTAACAATATCAAAAGGATTGATCTTCTTTCCAATTTCAGCAATACTTCTACTTCTGCCTGTAATCGCAGAAGAAATAATCCCGGGCAAGCCCGCTACATTATACGTCAGTACCGAAAAAAAACCAGAACTACCTTTTTCTTTACTCTTATTAGCATCCATCAATATCTGCATATATAACCCATGTCATGATAAATTTAGCAAATACAATAAAAACTCACCAGTACTACACAAACATTTAACAGATAATTGATTTAATCTGACATTACATCAATAGTTTAGTACATAACACAGATCTTTTTTAATGAAAAAGGGACAACATAACGTTGTCCCTTTTCTAAAAATTTGATTTATATTAATCTTCAAGTGCCTTCACACCTGGAAGAACTTTTCCTTCCATGTATTCCAAAAGAGCACCACCACCTGTACTGACGTAACTTACATCCTCAGTCATACCAAATTTACTTACCGCAGCAGCTGAATCACCACCCCCTATTAAAGAGAATGCGCCATTTTTCGTTGCTTCCACAACAGCATCAGCAACAGCTTTGGTACCCTTCGCAAAGGTATCAAATTCAAAAACACCCATCGGACCATTCCAAAGAACTGTTTTAGAATTCTTGATGATCGCTGCGAAATTTGCAGCAGACTCCTGCCCGATATCAAGACCTTGCAAATCTGCCGGAATTTGATCATTTGGTCCATCATACACATTGGCATCGTTTGAAAATGCATCTGCAATCTGAGCATCCGTAGGAATAACCAAGTTTACACCTTTTTCCTTCGCTTTTTTCACCAACTCATTCGCTAAATCAAGTTTATCGATTTCAACCAATGATTGACCAATTTCACCACCTCTAGCTTTGATGAATGTATAAGCCATACCTCCACCAATCAAAAGATTATCAACTTTATCCAACAAGGCCTCAATTAACTGAATTTTATCAGAAACTTTTGCACCTCCCATAATAGCCGTAAAAGGTCTAACCGGATTGTTTAATACTTTTTCTGCGTTTCCAACTTCCGCTGCCATCAAGTAACCGCTATATTTAGCTCCCGGGAAAAATTGCGCAACAATTGCTGTCGAAGCATGAGCCCTGTGCGCTGTGCCGAAAGCATCGTTTACATAGATATCACCTAATTTTGACAACTTTTCTGCAAACTCAACATCTCCCTTTTCTTCTTCTTTATAGAAGCGAAGGTTTTCTAGCAATAAAACCTGACCAGCTTGTAAAGCTGCAGCCTTTTCTACAGCCTCTGTACCGATACAGTCATTGGCAAACTGAACATCAGTACCTAAAACCTGTGAAAGATGAGCAACAATATGTTTTAATGAATACTTATCAGTAGGACCATCTTTTGGCCTTCCTAAGTGGGACATCAATATCACGCTTCCACCATCATTCAAAATCTTCTTTATTGTTGGAGCCGCTCCCTGGATACGATTATCATCCGTAATATTGAAATTTTCATCCAAAGGCACGTTGAAATCCACACGTACCAAGGCTTTTTTACCTGCAAAATTTAAATCGTCTACTGTTTTCATTATGTAACTTTATTGATTTGGGATTAGGTCGTTTTGTCAAACGAACAGCTAAATATAAAAAAAAGCATTTGCTTTCATTAGAAATAATTATTTATTAATGGTAATTCTTACCTTGGATCGAACTTATTGTCACACAACGTAAGAATTACCTACATCGTCATAAATCATAATAATCTATAACCATCCGACGATTGGACTCCCTTTGCGAATCAATTGCTAGTGAATCTCAACGCTATAAGGCAATCTCGCCTGCACACCCGTCTGTGCGGTAGCTTTTTTCATGACATCAAAATAACGATAGTATTCGCCCATTTGCTCTTTTGCAACCCAAACTTGGACTTTTTCTTTTGAATTATTCAATATTGAGGTAAAAGGATCCTCTTTCTCCGGATACTGGGACACTTTATATTTGCTCAAGTTGGCCTTTTTAGCGGCAGCCTGAATAGCGGCATCCAAGTTTCCGAGACGGTCAACCAATTTATTGTTCAGTCCTTGCGCACCGGTCCAAACTCTTCCCTGCCCAATACTATCAACATCAGCAATGGATAATTTACGGCCATCTGCAACAACTTTCGTAAATGTACCATATACTTTATCAACTTCCCGCTGGATGATATCCCTTTCTTCTGCTGTCAACGGGCGATCAAAAGAAGTCATCAAATCAGCAAACTTACCCGTTTTTACACCATCGTAATGTACTCCAATCTTATTGTTCATCAGATTTTGGAAATTAGGAATCACGCCAAATACGCCAATAGATCCTGTAATCGTGGTTGGTTCGGCAAATATCGAATCCGCTGCCGCTGAGATATAATACCCTCCTGATGCAGCTAAATCTCCCATGGAAACGATAACAGGCTTCACTTTCTTGGTCAAGATAACCTCCCGCCAAATAATATCTGAAGCCAAAGCAGATCCACCTGGTGAATTAACACGCAAAACAACAGCTTTAATCGCATCATCTTCTCTTAATTTTCGTAGTTCGCGGGAGAATTTATCACCACCGATTTGGCCAGGTCCAGTACCCTCACCGTCAACAATTTCTCCTGCAGCATAAAGAACCGCGACTTCAGATCCACTCGCATCGTCTTTTATCTTTTTATTATAATCCAGTAGAGAAACAAACGATATTTCATCTTTTTCCGAAATTTTCAAACGTTCTCTCAAGTCTGACAAAAGTTCGTCTTTATACAACTTAGCATCCGCAAGCTTATATTTTACCGCATCGTCCGCATCCCGAACACGATAGTCATTCGCTATAGCCCGTATTGAATCCGCAGCAATATTTCTGCTCGCAGCTATTTCATTAATAAAAGTACTGTATATACTTCCCAAATATGATGTTACCTGCAAACGATTGGGATCACTCATTTTATTCAAAAAGTAAGGTTCAACGGCACTTTTAAATGTCCCCACCTTCACAATCTGCATCTCTACCCCAACCTTATCCAAGAGATCCTTATAGAACATCGTAGAACTTGCCAAACCTCTAAAATCAATCGTCCCTTGTGGATTAACATATACTTTATCAGCGATGCTCGCTACATAATAGGCCTTTTGGTCATACCCGGCATTATAAGCAACAACAAATTTCCCGGTTTTCTTAAAGGCCAAAAGTTCGTCCCTTACTTCCTTTAAGCTCGCAAAACCAACACCGATATGACTAGCATCTAAATAGATCCCTTTAATATTCCCATCCGTAGCCGCATACTTGATCCTTGCCAAAATATCGTCTAGCCCAATATTTTTAGTAGAATAACCTGGAAGATTGAGACTACCCAAAGGATTCGCTTCACTTCTTTCTGTAATATCATAATCAAAGGATAGGTATAAAACCGAGTTGCTTTTAACAACAATCTCCTGATCAGAGGACGCCGAGCTGATGATCGCCCCAATAATTCCCATCAAAACAATAAACAACACAACAAAAGAGATCACAATCCCCGTAATTGTTGCCAGTACGTACTTAAAAAATGATTTCATATTTTGTAATTAAATCCGATCCATAAGATATCTTCCAAGAGAAAGACCTATTTTTCACTAAAGGTAATGCAATATTTTTTATTCACCCAGTCTTTTATTTCAACTACACCACATTTTATTCGCGAAATTAAGATGCCTAGCCTGAAAGAAACTTACATATCCAAAGATCATGAATACCCTAAATCCAAAGAAATAGCCGAAATTCAAACAACTAAGTTCCACAAAAGCTTAATTTAGCATTATGAATAAGATTTATATACTTTTGGGCACTAACCTCGGAGACCGTTTTCAACAGCTTGATCTAGCAAGAAAACAACTTGAAACACATGTTGGAGCAATTATTGAAGTTTCTTCGATCTATGAAACAGCGGCCTGGGGAGTTGAAGACCAACCGGCCTTTTTGAATCAGGTCGTTTTAATAGCGTCCGAGTTACAGCCTTTGGCATGCTTAGATCTAACACAACATATCGAACAGGAATTAGGACGTATCCGTATAAAAAAATGGGGTGAAAGAGTAATTGACATCGACATACTCTACTTTAACCAGGAAATCATCGACTTGCCCTCACTGCAGATTCCACACCCTTATATCGCCGAACGGAGGTTCACACTCGAACCATTGGTAGAAATAGCTCCGGGTTATATCCACCCCGTTTACAAAAAAAATAACGTATATTTATTGGATAAATGCACAGACGACTTACCTGTAAAGAAAATTAGCGACGATGAACCATATCGACATTGAACTGATCCGCCAAAACATGTTTGACAACCACGAATTAATCAAACAATTTGTATCCATGTATCTTATTCAAACACCTGTAGATCTCGACAAGCTCCGACAAGCGCTGGCTGAAGGTGATCTTCAAAAGATTGGTGATACAGCCCATCACATCAAACCGACAATGGACTATATCGGTGCCTTTCACTTAAAAGAAAAATTTGAGGAATTAGAGACCAATGCAAAAAATGAGGAGTCTCTCGAGGGCCTTCAGGCCACCTTTGATATTATAGATATCGAAATGAAAGAGCTCCTGTTTGAATTGGAACAATATGAAAAAACGATCTAAACAAGATCGTTTTTTTTATTAAAATGCAATGCCGATAATAGGAAATATAAAACTAAAATAATCGGTAAAGCCATAAATTGACCAACAATAAACAAGATCAACGTCAAGATCAAAAATATAAAGCGAAACTTATTCGTTTTCCAGTCCATCGAACTAAATTTCATCGAAAACAACCTAATTTCACTCACCAGAAGATAACTGGTTAGAAGAATACTAACGATTAATACAATCGGGTTTAAAACCAATTGCGGGTACTTGTCTGCGATATAAGGCAATGAAAGCACATAAAATGTATTCATTGGCGTATTCAAACCAATGAAATCAGAAGTTTGACGCTCATCCAGGTTGAACTTCGCTAAACGTAAGGCTGAGAAAACAGTAATGATATAGCCCAGATAAGGCAACAGAGAGCCATCAGGAAATACCTTTGTCAATAAGGTAAACATGATTGTCCCAGGTAAAAAACCGAAACTGACCATATCGGCCAACGAATCAAGCTCTTTTCCGATTGGTGATTTAACATGAAGAAGTCTTGCCACCATTCCGTCAAAAAAATCGAATATCCCGGACGCAAAGACACAAATAGTAACCACATGAATATTGCCTTGCAATGCCATCAATACAGCGATACAGCCACTAAATAAATTTAGGCAAGTAAGTAGATTTGGGATATGTTTTTTCATTTACAGGATCTAATTTATAAAAAAAGCCATCATTCGATTAAAATGATGGCTAAAATATCAAAATTTGATGGGATTACCCATTCATACTGATCAAAAATTCTTCATTTGATTTAGTTCCACGCAATTGACCTTGTAAAAATTCCATGGCCTCTGTAGAATTCATATCAGATAAGTGGTTACGAAGTACCCAAATACGTTGTAATGTTTCTTTGTCTGTCAATAGATCATCACGACGTGTACTGGAAGCTGTGATATCGATCGCAGGGAAGATACGTTTGTTAGCCAACTTACGATCCAACTGTAATTCCATATTACCTGTACCTTTGAATTCTTCAAAGATAACTTCATCCATTTTAGAACCTGTATCTGTTAATGCTGTTGCCAAAATTGTCAATGAACCACCGTTTTCGATATTCCGGGCAGCACCAAAGAAACGTTTTGGCTTATGTAAAGCGTTAGCGTCCACCCCCCCTGACAAAATTTTACCAGACGCAGGCGCAACTGTGTTATATGCACGAGCCAATCTTGTGATTGAGTCTAACAAAATAACGACATCATGTCCACACTCTACCATACGTTTCGCTTTCTCAAGCACAATATTAGCGATTTTCACGTGGCGGTCAGCCGGCTCATCAAATGTTGAAGAAACAACTTCAGCACGCACGCTTCTCGCCATATCAGTAACCTCCTCAGGACGCTCATCAATTAATAAGATAATCAAATAAACTTCTGGGTGATTCTTTGCAATAGCATTTGCAACCTCTTTCAACAAGTTTGTTTTACCCGTTTTCGGTTGAGCAACGATTAATCCACGTTGACCTTTACCTATAGGCGTAAATAAATCCATGATACGCGTAGAGTAATTTCCAACACCCATATCCAAATTTAAACGCTCATCGGGGAACAATGGTGTCAAATAATCAAATGGCACACGATCACGAACCTCAGCAGGATTTTGCCCATTGATAGCCTCAACCCGTACCAAAGGGAAATATTTTTCACCCTCTTTAGGTGGGCGGATACAACCTCGTACCGTATCTCCCGTCTTCAAACCAAATAATTTGATCTGAGATTGGGATACATAAATATCATCAGGAGAAGTCAAATAGTTGTAATCTGATGAACGTAAGAAGCCGTAACCATCAGGCATAATCTCCAATACACCCTCATTAACGATCACATTATCGAAATCTGTACTTGAAGAAGTGTTTTCTGCTTTAGGAGTTTGTGTTGCTTTTTCAGGTTGGGGACCTTTATCTGCTGATGGTGCGTCTTCGGTTGCAACCGGGGTTTCGTCATGCTCAGAAACTTCACGTTTTCTTACCGTGACAGGTTCCGCAGTCTTTACGGTCCGCACACGTTTACGTGTACGTTCAGCATGTTCCTGATTATCTTCCTCTACTTTAGCTGCTTTTTCAGCTGGCGCTGGAGCTGCTTCCTCTTCCCCACCAGTATTGCTAATTCTTTCGATTAATTCTTGTTTACGCAATTTATCAGCATCTGCGATACCGATCAACTTGGCAATCTCGCGCAATTCCGATACGAGTTTAGCGTTTAATTCGTTAATATCCATTAATGTGTTGTGTATGATTTTTGGATTTTTTTTTGAGCTTTTTTCTGAATTCTGATTACACACTTAAACAAGTTTCCATGATTAAATGTGATGAAGAACTTAATGATTTCTTTTAAACCCGAAGTGGATTAAATATTGAGAACCTAGACAAAGAAAAAAACAAATTTTGTTATTTCAAAATATTTCAAAAAAAATATTTACTATTGTAGCTAGTAAAACGATTTAACAACATTTTTAGATTGAATTTTATATTTTTTTTCATAAGTTCGTACCTTTCAAAATTTAAGTTTTTAGATCCCTTATATGGAACAGCAACAAACTAAAACCAATTACCCCGCACTCTACACATTGATTATTGTGTTTTTCTTTTGGGGGTTCATTGCGGCAGGGAACAGTGTTTTTATACCGTTCTGCAAAAATTACTTTCATTTAGACCAGTTTCAATCCCAGTTAATAGACTTTGCTTTTTATACAGCCTATTATATTGGTGCATTGTTACTATTTATTTTCAGTTCAATCGGAGGAAAGGACCTGGTTGGAAAATGGGGATATAAAAAGAGTATCGTTTACGGTTTACTTTTCTCGGCCTTGGGTGCAGCAGCCATGATTGTTGCTGTCGAAGTAAACTTATATGTTGGTATGTTGTTGGGACTATTCGTTGTAGCCCTTGGTTTTTCATTACAACAGACTGCAGCAAATCCATTTGCCGTTTTATTGGGCGATCCGAAAACGGGTGCTTCCCGTGTGAACCTAGGTGGTGGTATCAACTCATTTGGTACAACAATAGGACCTCTTGTTATCGGATTTTCCTTATTCGGAACTTTTGAGCCTATTTCTGACTCCGAGATCGCTAACCTTCCTTTAAACAAGGTTGTTTATCTTTACATAGGTGTTGGTCTATTGTTCCTCCTTGCTGCAGCATTATTTAATTTCAGTAAAAAAGTTCCTGCTGGCATTAGTGATGAACCAATGGAAAAGGCTAATAAAGCTTTACGTACATTGATCATTATGACCGTACTACTTTTTGGTATGTTCACACCGGTTTTTCTAAGCTATAAGAGCGATTTAGCCTTGCAGGTAGAGCAGTTGCATAAACAGGTTTCAAGTTTAACGGATCAGGTTCAGATTGACCAACTCAAATTGCACATTAAAGAAGTGGCCAAACCACTCGAAATGCAACGTATGCTATGGTTGGCCGGAGCATTGGTCGTTGTGATCGGCGGTTTATTGTTCTCCAATAAGAGCGCACAAAAAAATCCAGAAGGCTGGGGTGCGATGAAATATCCACAATTGGCTTTGGGTATGCTCGCCCTATTTATCTATGTCGGTATCGAAGTTGCTATCGGTAGTAACCTCGGGGAATTATTGACATTGAAGGAATTTGGTCATTTGCAATCATCGCAAATTACACCTTATGTATCTATGTATTGGGGGAGTATGATGATTGGTCGTTGGGCCGGCGCAATTACAGCCTTTAACTTGAGTAAATCAGCTAAAAATGGATTATTGATTATCGTTCCTCTGATTGCATTCTCCATTATCATCGGAGTAAATACGCTTGCAGGATTTGAAATGTCACATCTCTATTATTACGTAGTATGTATTCTTCTTCAAATTGTAGCATTCTACCTAAGTAAAGAAAAACCTGCCCGTACATTGATTATTTTCGGATTATTTGGAATCATTGCGATGTTGATTGGTTTATTCTCATCAGGTACAGTTGCAATCTATGCTTTCTTATCGGGTGGTCTTGCTTGTTCAATTATGTGGTCTTCGATTTTCAGTTTATCCATTGTTGGTTTAGGTAAATATACCGCTCAAGGCTCGGCATTTCTTGTCATGATGATTCTTGGCGGTGGTGTTCTTCCTCCGATTCAAGGAAAATTGGCAGATATTATTGGTATCCATAACTCGTATATCCTACCGTTGATCGGATTCTGTTATGTTGTTTTCTTTGCGATATTTGTTAAGGGAATATTAACAAAACAAGGAATCAATATTGACGAAATAGAGGCTGAAGGGGGCCATTAATACCCTTACTAATTGTAAATAGTACACTATTTAAACAATTTTATTACACAGCTCAAAAACTGGCTTAACAATATCGTTAAGCCAGTTTTTTTATATAGTCACCAAAGGACAAAAATTTATTTTTTGAAAAATACATGGATAAATTATGATATTTAAAATTAAAAAATGTATTTTCGGGGAATTGATTAATGAATTGATTACTCATTTTATAACGATAAACACAATTAAAACTACTCAATAATGATAATCATTGCTGACGGGGGATCAACAAAAACAAACTGGTGTTTGTTAGACGATTCGAATAAAAAAATCTACTTCAACACAGAAGGATATAACCCTTATTTTGTTGATAGTGAATACATTGTAAACTCCCTAAAAAAAGGACTACCGCAAGATTTACCTTTTGAAAAAATCTCAGAGGTAAACTATTATGGTGCAGGTGTTCATAACAAGGAAAAAGCACAAATTGTTGTTGATGCCTTAAAACAAGTATTTACTACAGCTGAAGTTGAAGTAGGACACGATCTTCTTGCAGCAGCAAGAGCATTATTAGGAACTCAAGCCGGATTTGCTGCGATCTTAGGAACAGGAACAAACTCTTGTCTCTATGACGGCAAAGAAATCACATTAAACATCGACTCAGGTGCTTACATTTTAGGTGACGAGGGTTCTGGTAGTTATATTGGAAAAAAATTACTGGCAGATTATGTTCGTAATTTGATGCCTAAAGATGTTAAAGAAGTATTCTATAACACGTATAAAATGACAAAAGACGAAATTATGGACGCGGTTTATACCAAACCTATGCCAAATCGTTTCTGTGCTAGCTTTAGCAAATTTGTCTATGACAATAATGTAAATATCGAATATACACGTAATATCGTTGATGAAGCTTTTGAAGCATTTTTCAGAAACCTTGTTAGCAAATACCCTAATTATCAAAGCTATACTTTCAACTGTATTGGTTCGGTAGGTTATAATTTCAGAAATGTTTTGGCTGAAAAAGCTGAGCAATATGGAATGAAAGTAGGCAAGATCTTACGCTCTCCTATTGACGATTTAGTACAATTTCACATCGATAGAGCGGCAGCAACTGCCAAATAAAAAAGAAAAATAATCTTTAACATAATGAAAGGTATTCAATAAAATTGGATACCTTTTTTTGTTGCTCTTCCCCCACTCTCTTGACCTTGTGGTCGTCTCCTCAATGAAAATCCCTTGCCAATATTAATTTCCAATAAACTAATTCATACCGTTTTACAAAACATTTTAATGATTTAATAACAGGAATTTCATCGGTACAAAATAAAAGTATTCTTTTTTTGTAAAAGAAGATAACAGATTTATTGAATGAAAAATCGTGGCATACAATAATAAAAAAACGGTAAAATAGACCGTTCATGATCGATTCATTTCAGGCAAATCTGTCAAAGGTGAAATATAGTCCCCAACAGGCAAAAGGACAACAAAAATCAACAAAGAAGGTTTAGACATCTTTGAAGACGTACATGAAACAAATTTATTGCAAATGAAAAGAAGCCTTGATATACTTGTAATCTCAGATTTACACCTAGGTACCTACGGGAGTAGAGCGAAGGAGCTTTTACTTTATTTAGAGTCCGTATCTCCCAAAATACTGATATTGAATGGAGACATCGTAGACATTTGGCAATTCAAAAAAAGCTATTTCCCACAGGAACATCTCAAAGTCATCAAAAAAATTATTGATATGAGCTCTTCGGGTACAGAAGTACATTACATCACAGGTAACCATGATGAAATGCTACGTAAGTTTACCGACCTCAAATTAGGTAACATCAAGCTAAGTAATAAACTGCTTCTCTCGCTCAATAACCAAAAAGTCTGGATCTTTCATGGGGACGTATTCGACGCCTCCATCCATCATTCGAAATGGTTGGCCAAACTGGGTGGCTGGGGCTATGACAAACTTATTCAGCTCAATAATGTGATTAATTATTGCCTGGATAAGATGGGTAAAGAAAAGTATTCATTATCCAAAAAGATCAAAAACTCAGTTAAAAAAGCAGTCAAATATATATCGGATTTTGAACATACCGCTACTGAACTGGCGATTGAAAAAAATTATGATTTCGTCATTTGCGGACACATTCATCAGCCTCAGATCAAAGAAGTTATTACCAGAAAAGGAACTTGTACCTATATGAACTCAGGCGATTGGATCGAAAACCTCAGTAGTTTAGAATATAAAAATGGGGAATGGAAGCTCTTCTATTTTGAAGAAAACAAAGAACAAATCCTGAAGAATAAAATCATCGATATCCCTCTTTTCAGCCTGGAAGATCTTAAAAAGATTGTCATATCTTAATGAACACAACGCAGATCTGCATAAAATCAAGAAACCAATACAACAAAAAGCCGAGCTAGCTCGGCTTTTTGTTGTATTGGTTATAACTCAAATGTCGAACCGATTTCCGGCAATGACAATGAAATATCCTCATTTTGGAATTTATCCAAAGCTTGTTGTTTATCGATCGTTATCGGCGGAAATGAATCGTAATGGATACCAACTACCCGAGCACAATTCACAAATTCAGCGGCTTTAATTGCATCATCCACATCCATTGTATAATGCCCACCAATAGGCAAAAATGCCCAATCCAGCTTCATGTCTGCCAGCAATTTCATTTCCATGGTTAATGCAGTGTCTCCAGCAAAATAAATTCGCTTGCCTTTTACATTAAAGACAAAACCTGCAGGAAACCCACCGTATTGACCATCAGGTGTACTATTGGTATGTGCGGCATATACCATCTTTACCGAACCAAAAGGTAGTTGAACCGTTCCGCCCAAGTTAAACTCGATAACTTTATCATCAGGTACTCCCTGTCTTCTCACCCAGCCTGCAGTTTCAACAATCGCTAAAACAGTGGCACCGCTGTTTTTTTGAATCGTCGCCATATCTGCCACATGGTCCTGATGTCCATGACTTAAAAAGATATAATCCGGCTTAATTGTATTTACATCGATTTCTTTTGCAAGTGGATTATACGTAACAAATGGATCTAAAAGAACCTTCGTTCCGTCAAAATCAAACTCCACACATGATTGTCCGTAATAAGTTGCTTTCATGATAATATCGCTATTGATTAAATAATCCGCCTAGTCCTCCTAGTCCACCCAACATATCCTTGCTTGCTGCCTGCATTTCAGCTTGGCTGATATTCTCAGCTTGAGCAATTGCCTTATTCAGAGCAACCACAAGCAACTCCTCCAATTCTTCCTTATCTGCGTTTGATAAAAATACAGGATCGATGGTAACCTCTTTTATCTCTTTGTTTGCTGTCGCTACCACACGGATTAAACCACTTTCCACTTCACCAGACACAGAAATTGAATCCAATCTTTTCTTGATTTCCTCCGCCTTTTGCTGGGCTTGAAATAATTTGTCAAACATATTTATATCATTTATTTCAGGCCAATTTACAAAAATCTGCGCATACCTACTATTGCTAATTTACTTTCCCCAATGCCTCTTTTTTTTCTGAAAGTGTCTGATCTTATTGACCAGAAAGAACCTTCAGTTCGCTTTCATTGCGCTTGGTGTCTTCGAAGTCATGAAGGTTTTGTATTTTTGCACCATGCAAAGCAATCAAGAAAAACTAGTCGCCCATATTTTGGACCAGTTGGACCTAAATCCGGCAGCTATCCCAGCTGAAACCTACGACACATTGATTTCAGATCGCCCTCAACTTGTCGACATCGATGATATGATCTCCTATATCAAACGTATCGGGACTGATCTCGATGCCATCGATAAAACAGTTGAACTGGTTGAAAAAATTGAAGACGAAACAAGTATTCTAATCCATAAGCTTAAGTTTATTTCGGCCACTGACAGGCCCAAAGTACTGGTGCTGGACCAAATACAGCCCCTTGAAATAAACCGTTCTGCCTATCTGCAGGAAGCCATAAAAATTGCAGGTGGTATTCCAGTTACGACAGAACATGATGCCGATAAAATCATCGTCATCGGCAATGGGGAACAGACATTTATCCAAATTCCACAATTGTTGAATACGGCAGCTATCGCTTCATCCAAAGCTATCGAGCTTGATCAGGTCTTTATTATGACCAGTGAACAATTTGCACAAATTCCCGGATACAATTATTTGAGCGAACTCGAATCCTTAGCCGAAATTCTTCAACCAAAGTATTTCGTTTATGGTCATGAAGGGAACGATTGGCTACAATTTCAACTAAGCTAAAGAACCAAAATATAGGCATAAAAAAACAGCTCCGGTAGAACGAGAGCTGTTTTTTATGTTTTATAATTCTAGTTATATCTTCTGCGCAGGACATCGTATAATTTTTCAACGGTATGCGGCTTATCTGCCCATTTATTTTTAATAGCATAATTTGTCTGCAAAAATGCATCGGCTTCCGCGTAGCTTGTAAACCTATTCAATAACTCAACAGCCTCACTATATGCTAAACTATACCCATTAAACAAATCCTTAATAAATAAGAGCTTATCATTTAAGCTTATCCCTGCTTTAATATCCGTGAGTTTATCGCTCTGTCCAGATTGATTCACCTGATAAACACGATTCTGTACGCCAGCTTGTTTCTGTTGAGAGATAATTTCATTTAAGGTCAATGGTCTCGCTGGAGCTTCCTCAATGACCGTATTGATTTCCTCCTGAATAAGAACTTCTTGCGGCTGTTCAATAACGACCTCTTTTGGTTCTTCGATTACTTCTGTAACGAAGACAGTCGATTCTTCAACTTGCGCTTTAACTTCCTTTTCTGCCTGATAAGCTAATTCCTCCACTGGAGCAGCTTCAAAAACCGGCGGAGTTGCAACAACTGGCGGACCGACAGGTTCAGCAATTGCAGGACTAGGCTCCTCCGATTGTAAAGGTTCACTTTCAGAAACAAATGGAGTTTCTGGCTCTTTCGATTTTACAGGTTCACTTTCAAAGACAAATGGGGTCTCTTTTTCCTCCACGATCGCTTCTTCATTTTCACGGCTGAAATCTTCAACTGGTTGAGCTTCTTGAACCTCTTTTTGGGACTGTTCAGCAACAACTTGCTGCGCTGATGTTCTAATGGTAGAAGGTGGGGTAAAATAATCGTTGAAAGAAATCTTCTTACTGTCCAAGGCTGCATTACTTAAAGCATGCTGCGATTGACCTTCCTGAAGAACAGCCTTGGTCTTGAGTAAAGTTATGTAAGCCGCTACAGCCTGTGCTTTCGCTTCCAGTGTTACTAATTCGTTAATTTCGGACAAACTCCCCTGCTCTGACAAGCTTAAATACTGTCCATTTAAATCCTGTAATAAATCGCCTATCTTATTAAAAATTTCCTCTTTAGTACCCATAGTTCTATTTGAAATCACCAATTAATCATTTATAATACTTATACCTTCAACCGACCGAAAAGTGAAAAACTCAATCCTTTGATTTAGAAATATTTGGATTTACGTTCACTTTTTTGCTACCCAAATTTAATATTTAATTCTGATATAATGCCGTTAAGTAACTGTACACAAACATTATAACAAGATTGAATACACTTCGTTGTAAATTATTTGTAAACCTTTCTACAAAACTTGACAGAAGTGCCCTGCCCTACTCTCAAATATCCTAAATAAAATAAACTTTTTTTAATAACACTATTGTTATGTTGTAATATGTTTTTTTTACATTCACATTATTATCATTTTAGTTATACCACGTTATGTTACTAATTCTGGATTACTTGACACTGATTTAGAATTGTTAGTGCTTACCAAACTGAAGAAGTTGGAAATTGGAGGAAAGCTGGTTGTGTCGGAGGTAGCCAAGAGAGATCCTAAGGGATTTATCAAGGTTATTAAAAGATTGATCAGCTGCGGATGGAGTGAACATGAATTTTCCAATGACTATAAAGAGGTTAAGCGCTTGGACTTGCCATATTTTGCTCGTGATTACTATCGCGAGCAATCAAAGGTGCTAAAGCTTAACGAAAATGAAACCAAATTTCACAGAGAGTAATCTATCATCATTGGGATTCGATCCCAACGGAACATGGGGAGATAAAAGTCTTCCATTATGGTCTATCTATTTAGGACACGGCATGTCCATGCCTGTGGTTGAATTCAAAGAAGTATTTATTGAGGTTGATGGTTCAATCAAACCGCTACCAGGTGTAACCAACGTTATGGCTCTTGCCTGTGGTTTGTTGCTGTTCGGTAGGTCCTTCGATATTTCCCGAGTATTGTCTGGATTAAACGTGGACACTTTGGAAGTTGCAACAGGAGTATACGACATAGCCCCTACTCGTGAGGAAGTAGCAACAGAATATTAAAAAATCAAAATTATAACCACAACATGAAAACAACACCATCAAAATTAGAAGAAGGACAAATCTTCGTATTCGGAAGCAACATGAACGGCAACCATGCAGGCGGTGCCGCAAGAACAGCAGTTAAAAAGTTTGGCGCAATTGAAGGCCAAGCAACAGGACTTCAAGGTCAAAGTTATGCCTTACCTACTTTGAGTAAGAAAATGCAAAAACTATCATTAAGCACCATATCTAAACATATAGATGAGTTATACAAATATGCTTATGATAATGCAGACTTAGAATTTATTGTAACCAAAATAGGTTGCGGAATTGCTGAATTTGAAGAAAGCGAAATAGCCGAACTATTCAAGTCAAAAGAAACACCGTTCAATGTTATACTTCCAGTGGAATTTTTACTTGTAAGAGGTTTCAAAGGATTTGATAAAGGAATGAATTGCCGTGGATTCCAGTTCGATGAGAACAAAGAATTTATTCATAAAGGCAATGTTGCTACCTGCCAAAGTGGATTCCATTTCTGCGAACACCCATTCGATGTATTTAATTTCTACAGAGGTAATGACAAGGATTTTGCAGAGGTTGAAGGTTCTGGTAAAATAGACTTTGATTCTCAAAATTCAAAAGTAGCAGTATCTAACCTCAAAGTAAAAACCAAGTTAAAACTATTTGACTCCGTAAAAATTGGCATCGAATACACTAACAAAAAAGTAAACTTCTTACGTAGACGAGCAGATAAGTATATAGAGAAGAATACCAGTAACTCTTCGGTGAACAGCGGCCTTATCTCTTCGGTGTCTGCTGGTAGATTCGATTCTGAAATAAACCTAGACGGCAAAAACTCTTTTGGTATTGCTGGTAAAAGCTCGAAAATACGAGGTAAAAAAGGCTGTGCTATCTGCTTAGTTGAATACAATAATAACTATGATATTATCGGTGTCAAAACTGCAATTATTGATGGTGTAATTCCTAAAGAAGATACACATTACAAGTTGGTTAATGGTGAGTTTGTGGAAGCTTAATTATCACCCATGGGTGCTTTAACCGGCACCCTTTAAAAGAAAAGAAGATGGACAACATACAACTTGAAAGAGAAGCACGTAAAAAATTTGATAAGTAGCGTGAGCGAGTTCGGAAAAATTTGCCTGAACTATCGTCAAGAGTTTTTGCGATTAGAACTAAATCATACATGGGGTTCGGGTTCGAATGGTCTTTGGAAAAAGACTTGGGATATATAATTCGTAGTATATCAAATTTCGATTCATACCCTGATTCAATAGATCAAATACTCATTAAAATAGTTACCGAAAGCCTTTATAAGGACTTAAGCAGAATTGAAAAAGAAATTGAGAACCGGCAAGTTAACAATCACTAAGGTAAAGTAAAGTAGGCTATGACAATCGAAGAAAACAACAATCTAGTAGACCTAGCATCTAAAAAGAAAGATAGTGTCTACTCTAAGAAGCCTTACACTTATGCTGTTAAGAATGGTAAGATGGTAGCCTATGCAGACTATTTCGGTGATGTGTACAGGTGTTTCAGAGGATTCAATTCGCACATAGGAAAGGTGCAGCGATATGAAGTCCGAGCAATGTTAACCAAGATAATTAAAGAATTATAAATCATGAAAAGAGAAATAGAAACAAAATTATACGAGTTCACTCAAAATAACTCAGGCGGTAGTTTTGATGTAGACAAAAATGTCTGCCATAGGGTAGTAATTGAAGCTGTAGATAAAAATCATGCGATAGCACTACTTGAAACAATGATTGAGCATCAAAGTTCGTCATGTTCATGTTGCGGCGATAGATGGTCACCGTGTTATGGAGAAGAATTGGATATTGCCAAATATAAAACAGAAGGTCTTTTAATAAGCATCAATACTCATTACAAAGATTATGAGCAACGGTGGTATACCTTATTTGGCGATAGCAGTTATTACGGGACTTAAAATAAATAATTTATGAAAATAATAGACAACAGAGAACTGTTTGAAGTAGACTTAAACAGTAACACGATGCAAGTTTTGGCAATGGATTTAAAGGCAGCAATTCCCCATGTTTTAACCGAACATTCATTGGACGATGAAGACGATTACATCAGGGAAAAAAGATGAGCTATTCTGAAGTAGAGAATGCTGTTATTTGGAATGAGGAAAACAGGAAGCATTTAAATTTAGTGACTTGGATAAAAAAAGAGATAAACCCGGGCGATAAACCTATCATCTTTACCTACACTGAAGTATAACCCTCACTAAGCAACAAAGAGAAGCGCTCCGACTAAAGTATTCGGGGCGCTTTCGCAAAGGAACAACCCGACTTGTATTTCTTGTAGGAAGATACGCAATAAAAATACCTAATTTCACATACAGCATGCAGAATTTCCTTACCGGATGCTTAGCGAATCATAACGAGCGACTGTTCTGTAAGCAGTTCAAAAACTTGTCACAAATAGATTTATTTGCTAAAACATATTCGGTTGTTTTTTGAGGTTATTGAACAGTCAGGAAAGAGTAAGGCCGCCAAATGTAGATGTGAAAACATTACCGAAAATACGTGATAATTTCGAACATATATGTGACGTTTACAATCAGAAAACTTCGGAATAAAAGAAAAAACAGGCAATATGGTCTGTATAGATCACGGGTAAGCCTAGACTAACAATCTAGGCTTTTTTCATTTACCGTATTTACACTCTTGATAACATACTAATATTGTTAGTATATTATCAAAGATATTCCAAGGATTTGAAGTAGATGGTGTGTCTATGGTTGTGGAGATTTCTCCAGTGATTGGAGGTTATTTTCACATGTACATCAACAAATTCTTTATCACTAGTATATCTTACACAACTGTGGGATGGAAAGTACACTTCAACAACAATTCATGGTTGACCGAAGATGAAGCGGATATAATTATAGAGATGATCTAGTCGGGTGATATTCCTACTTTATAAAAAAACCTTGAGTCTGAGAGGATCTCAATTATAGCATATTTTTATTAATTATTTCAACAGCATGTTCAGCAATTATTTTGTTTCCGTTAACGTTCGGATGAAATGAATCACCGAAAAATCGATTTGAGATAATATAACCATTTTCATACAAGTAGTTGTAATAGTCTAAGACATCAATTTTTGATCCTCTTACCCAGTCATTTATTGCAGCTCCAGAATTAGAAAAAGCATAATTTGGACGAGGCAAAGAAGTTGAAAGCACTATTTTCAAACCTTTAGCCTTACAGTACTCTAATATTTTATTTGCATTATCAATATATTCTCCCGGATTGGAAGTATTATTTGTTCCAAAACATACAAAAACCAGCTTTGGTTTAAAAATATCAATCTCCTTTATAATTCTATTTGAAGTTTCCAAATCCATCTTAGAACCTCCATATCCATCAATAGCAATATTGTCAATTGGAAATTTTGGATTTATTAAGTTGGACCACTTTTTTGTTATATCGCTTTTATATGAAACAAATGCGCCACCTTCAACAATAGAATCACCTATTACAAAAACAGATGGATTTTTGTAAGAATTGATAGAAAAATAAATGATTTCTGCTGCACCCTTTTCAAAATATAAAATCGGAGCACCTCTCAATAACACAGCGGTACTTTGATCCTTTATTTCAAAAGACTCCATAAGAATATCATCAAAAAAATATTTTATCGATTCTATATCTTTCTTAATTTTAATTTCAACACCTTCTTCAACATTCCACTCTTTAGTTGACAATAAGTCACCCTTGTTGTTGTAGAAGCTCAATTTTTTACCCTCAAATTTTACACCTCCCATGCCTTTGCCGAAGAATCCTTCAACATATGTCTGAACTGGCTTAAAACTTACTAACAGCTCATATTTTTCCAAATTGAATGAAATAGGATATTCTAATTTTTCTTTTTCATTCAATCTAAAAATCGATATACTCTTTTCATTAAATTTTATATATTCTGGATTTACGGGCCGTAAGATATCTCGTATTTCTTGTTTATCCTTTTTGCAGGAATTGAATGAAAACAAAATTATACTAGCGTTTATTAAGGAAATTGTTAGTTGCTTTAACGATTGTTTTTTCAAAAAATTCATAACTAAAATAGCTCAACACAATGGATAATATTGCTGAAAGTAATAAAAAAAAGTTGGCAAAGATAAATGTAATAATAATAAAGATAAATGTAATAATTTGGTTGTGAATTTACATACCGAATAAACAATAGGGTGAAAAAGATATAATCCATAACTTATTTCCCCCATAAATAATAATGGTTTGTGATAAAATCCGCTATGTTCAACCTTTAATAAAAACAAGCACAACACCATACACCAACAAGTTAAAGAAAATACAATTCTATTAGTACCCATTATCAACTTAAAATCATTATCGCTTTCGGTTGGATAGTATAGAAATAAAGAAGCTAAAAATAGAAGTACAAGCAAAACAGTAGAAGCCTTTGTTTCGGAGAATAATTTCCCTATCACAATTCTGCGTTGACTTCGGAATTTGGCAAAACGATATAAGAAAAATAGATACTTACGGATAAAATTAAAACGCCTATAAACCAGAAAAAAAAGTTTTTCATCCTTACTGCAATTAGGAGAAATGGGAAGAAAGCGTAAAACACCAATTCATTCCCTATTGACCACGCTCCTGTAGCAAAATATGTATCCCACTTAAAGAAACCAAATAGTCCTGTCAAATTGAGAAATAGATCGAGAATATCTGGGACTTTCTTGGAAAGTATGATTGCTGCAATCGAAACAACTCCTAAAAGTGGAAGAATACGCGTAATCCGCTTGACAAAAAATGATTTAAAATTACTTTTGTCAAAGTACAACTTATTTATATATACGTAATGAAGCGTGAGTCCGCTCAATATGTAGAATATTGTTACGCCATAATATCCCGCTCGTCTTAAAAACGTATCTGCTGCGAAATGATAATTCCCCCAGGTTAAAAAGTGATAGATAAGAATTAATATAGCTACTAATCTGAAGTAGTCAAGACTTAATCTGACAGTTGCAATAAATTAACAGCTGAAAAATAGATTAGAGTTATGACAACACAAGAAAAATCATCAAGAACAAACTGGGTGTTTTAGAGCTTGCCCGGCACTTAGGGAATGTATCAAGAGCCTGTAAAGTAATGGGCTATTCAAGAGACAGTTTTTATCGATTCAAAGAATTGTATGATCAAGGAAGCGAGCTTGCACTTCAAGAACTTTCTAGAAGAAAGCCCATATTAAAGAACCGAGTAGAAGAGCATATTGAAAAAGCTGTTGTCGATCTAGCTATAGACCAGCTCGCTTTAGGGCAGTTACCGGATGAGGCATGATCTGCAGACCTTCAAGCTCAGATTAAAAGCCTTAGAGGCAAAGTCTGCACAGGAAGGTATTTGTTTTAACGAAAGCTCAGCTTGTAGCTCTTTCCAGAGCTACAAGCTGAGAAAAAGGCACATGGAGAGATAGAAACTCATCATCCCGGATATCTAGGTGCTCAGGATACATACTATGTCGGTAATATTAAGGGAGTTGGGCATATATATATAAGTAGACTTTCATTGATACATATTCTAAAGTCGCTTTTACAAAGCTGTATGATCGTAAGAATGCATTAGTTGCCGCAGATATGCTCAATGATCAGGTAGTACCATTTTTCGAACAACATGACTTAAGATTGTTAAGAATATTAACCGATCGAGGAACAGAATACTGCGAGGTAAGAGACCTGCATGAATATCAGCTCTATTTAGCCATCGAAGATATAGATCACACGAAAACAAAAGCAAAAAGCCCTCAAACCAATGGTATTTGCGGACGTTTCCATCGTACTATTCAGGATGAGTTTTATGCCGTTGCATTCAGAAAGAAAATATACCGAAGCATTCAGGAACTCCAAAACGACCTTGATCGTTGGATGAATTACTATAATCAGGATCGTACCCATACTGGAAAGTATTGCTTTGGAAAGACACCTATGCAGACCTTCAATGATACAATTAATTTGGCAAAAGAAAAGATGCTGGAGACACTAAAAGAAGATCAACTTGTTACTTATCCCGTGCAAGAAAATAAGCAACAAGTTGAATCTATAGATTTTGCAGAAACATTACTATATTCGAATAGGCAATCTGACAATTTTTAAAAACAACCAACTGTCAGATCAAGTAGCGGCTATTTATTACACTTTAAAATGACAGTACATAAACATACACACGATGGAAAAAAGTAGTTTCGAGGAAGAAGGTAAATTGGTTCGCGCATTCCGTGAGGAATTAGGAAAGACCGCGGTTGAATTTGCCAAGATGCTTGACACATCTGTAAACACTCTTTCAAATATAGAGAATGGGAAACGTCGTCTATCTGGCCATATTATAAAAGGTCTTTCAAAAGCAGGCATGTCATTAAATGACATAACATACCTGAGCAAAAATAGCGGAGAAGGTCAATCTTTCGCTTACCGATTGGCAGAAGTTGAAAACAGATTGATTACAATGGAATCTACTTTGAAAAAGATATTGGCCCTATTAGATGAAAAGAGATAGCATGAGCTACCTCTTTTGAGACTATAACGTAAACTGTGTCAACGGAATAATTCAATAAGTTTTTTTTATATTTAATTATTCAAACGACATGGTCATGAAAGAAAAGACCCCATTCGATTTTTCGTTAGATTTTGTTTTTAAAGGAACTCAAGAGGGCTTCGCCGTTTTGAACGCTTCAAAGAGGAAGCTATGCAAGGTCTTTATAACGGAAAGAGTTTATCTCCCAATGATGGCGTTCTAGCGCCCTTAATGAAGCACTTACTGGAGTCGATGATGGATAGCGAGCTAGAAAGTCACCTTCAGGAAGATAAAGCTTCCGGGAACTCTAATCGTCGGAATGGCAAGGCCAAAAAAACTGTTCGAGGTCTTAATACCGGTACATTTGAACTTGAATCTAGACGGGATAGATCTGGTACATTTGAGCCCAAGGTAGTTCCCAAACGTCAGCTTACTATAACAGAACAGTTGGAAGGTCATGTGCTGAGCATGTATGCCAAAGGTATGAGCACGCGTGCAATAAGTGATTTTATCCGTGAGATGTATGCTATAGAGATTTCTGCAACTGAAATATCCCGTATTACAGAAAGCGTTATGCCTGCTATTAACGAGTGGCGAAGTCGTCCGCTAGAAGCCGTCTATCCCTTTGTTTTCCTAGACTGCATGCATTATAAAGTCCGTCAGAACGGTACGGTTGAGTCCCGGGCCATATATAATATCCTGGGCATAGGAATGGATGGTCGCAAAGACCTGATAGGGCTTTATAGTTTGGAAAACGAAGGAGCTAAATTCTGGTTATCCGTACTCACCGATCTAAAGCAACGCGGTGTAGAGGACATCCTGATAGCCTGTATTGATGGACTGAAGGGCTTTCCTGAAGCTATAGAAGCTATTTTTACCAAATTGCTTATGATACCGAAATATATGATTTTCGTATTAGCATTTATTCCCCGGCGTTCCTGCGGCTTGGTATATCCTCCATTATTATTATTTCTGACGATAACCTTTGGCGATTCTAGGTAACGCTTGAACTCATATAAAAATCCCGTAGTAAGATGAGTGATATCAAACGACTGTTCCCCTGTAAAATCACGTAGATGGTTTATCACCGACAATATATTTTTTGCCTGACCATCCCTCCCTTTGCTTCGGTATTCATCAATCCTTTCATCGAACTTGGAGAACAGATCTATAATATCATCCTTTGCGTCTAAGTTCTTAAGAAAACTCTTACCATCTTCACAGGTCATAAATTTCACTTTGCTACCCAAAGCTGTAAGAGCATCGCGATACTCCGTTAGTTTAGTAGAAAAATGTTTATCAACAAATGCCTTCTTAAGCTTACCTTTTGAATCCAGGTAGGCCTTATCTACAAATGAAGATGTATCTATATACTTCGTCTGGGATTTGTGACTAACAGTGATCTTGACATTCCAGGTTCCGTCATCCTTTTTCTGATGAGGGACAATTTTTGCATTAACAGTTGCCATGCTCGTTGTAAATTATTTGTAAATCTTTTTTAACACAAATTGTCAAGTAATCGTGTAATTATGCACTAGCAAAAAGCGCCAAGAAGTTCAAATAATTTAAGTTTCACGTTCATAAGCCGATAGGCCCATGTTGGTAAAAACTGTTATCAAATTTAATATTTAATTCTGATATTAGCAGTGTCAAAAACAGAATATAATGGGAGGTCATTTTACAAAAATCACCTTATTTGCAGACCTTCCGACAAAATTAAATTAATCAAATGCTTTTTTCCGAACATAATTTGGCTTTGCGCCCCGCTCAATATGGTAGCATTGAAATTGTCTGTGGCTCGATGTTCTCAGGCAAGACAGAAGAATTGATTCGCAGGCTCAAACGAGCGCAATATGCACGTTTGAATGTCGAAATCTTTAAACCATCTGTTGACAAACGATACGATGAAAAGTTGGTCGTTTCTCACGATAGTAATAGCATCCCGTCAACACCCGTTGATCATTCTTCAGCGATCCTACTTTTGAGTTCCTCTACCCAAGTTGTCGGAATCGATGAGGCACAATTTTTTGATGACGGTTTGACAGAGGTGTGTGTCAAATTGGCAAATAGTGGTATCCGGGTAATTGTTGCCGGGCTCGATATGGATTTTCAAGGGCAACCATTTGGCCCAATTCCCAATCTAATGGCAGTAGCCGAACACGTTACGAAAGTACATGCGGTTTGCATGCAATGTGGCGCGCCAGCGAATTATTCCTATCGCCTGACCAAGGATACGGAAACCGTACTTTTAGGTGAAAAAGACGCTTATGAACCACGTTGTAGACCCTGTTATTTCCACCTGAATAAGTAGCCTGATCAAAAAAGTCAACTAAAAATCTGCCAAAAGTGCTATAAAAACTATTTGGCATAAGATTTGAAATATACTTTATAAATAAGAAGATTAGCGCTATTAATAGCGACAAAATACTTTTCATAATTTAGGTTTATAATTGGTTAGTTAGCACCTCCTTGCCCATCAAGGAGGTGTTTTTTTTAACAAAAAAAAGAACGCTGCTCTCTTTGACTGAGAACAGCGTTCTTTTTTTGATCAACTCCTATATACAAGGTTTAAGGCTGAACACCGTAGTTTATTACCTTACGGCCAATATTCCCGGTTTGATCCATTCCCTCGACGATTACCTTGTAATTTCCATTTCCGTCGGCATTATAAAACTGAATGGCAGCCTCCCCAGTCTCTGTGATCGAGACTTTCGGATTCCAGTAAATGGTCGTTCTCAAATCGTTTGCAGCCTTTCTTTCCGGCGTATCATATTTCGGAACATAGAACTTCCGCTCTTTAATATACCCCAATGGATACATATCGATTACATTTGATTTAGGCAATAAGCTTTCAATCTCACTCAATGACATCCGTGGTTTCTTCGCTTCCACTTTCTTCGTATAGATTGACACAACACCATTATTTTGATACATTCTGGAGACTGTACCCAATTCATCACGTAAGAAGATTTCGATACCTTCGATATCCGCGACATTGATGCTATTCAATCCTGGCTCATCAATAGCCATACCGTTCAGAAAGAATTGAACAGGTGTACGCCCACCCGCATTATAATCACGAGAAACATAATATTTCAATGTCTGTGGATCATAGGTAATGCCCGTCAATACCGTTTGAAGACACATAGTCAACACGTTACAACCGGTCAAACGTTCGGGTTCAATACGGTGTTCCGGCATGGACAGCCCCGAAATAGAAGGAAAATCTTTATTGGTGATTACTTTCTTCACTACAGCCGTCACTTCGACCTCATCCAAGAGAATCGATTTTCGATATTCTTTTCGGCTATTCGCCAAATAAGGAGCAAAAGCTTGGTCTATATTAGGTACAAAATAACTCTTATAGCCATTATTCTTATCGATCTCAGGGTAAAAGCTCTGGTCCATATTAATAACCAAGCTTCGGTAATTGTCATTCGACCGAGCATTAACCGTTACTTTGGACGAATCCGGGAACACAAGATCTTTAAATGTGAATCGTCCATTTTGATCCGTATAAACGTCCTTCTTAATATTACGGGAAGGTACCGATAAAAGTAACCCACCATTTGGATAAGGACGTCCCGTATTCATCCGGAGTATACCGGACAATTCGATTCCTTGCTCAGGAAGAAAACTGATCTGCGGCAACTTCTCCGATATAAGCGTCGGGTAGTCAAATCGACGATAGCCCTGCGTCATTAATAAAGCATCTAAAGCCTTATCCCGGTTGGGATTTTTTTCATCAAAATATGAATTTGGGTTCTCTACATTTCCTTTGAGGTCCGAAGTCAACAAAAAGTTGCTCACAATCGATAGATCTGCCTGATCATTATAAGGAACTTTGGATTCGTCTATTACAGCTACTGAATAGCTTCCCGGGAACTTCTGCCCATTGTTGTCTACAGCAAGTTTAAGATTGACCAAGTCTTTAGCCTTATAACTTTGCTTATCGCTGGTAACCTGAATATTTAAAAGTTTTTCACTTTGAACAAATGCCAAGCGCTCACTGATAGGCTTTCCGTCCGGACTCAATAAGGTTACCTGGACAATACCATTTGGTAAACGCTCTTTCGGAATATTGACCAATGCTGATGAAGATTTTAAATTCACCTGCGCGCCAAAACAGAGATGACCATTCGACTGCACCAAAACATAATAGGATTGCCCCTGGTTTTTTGAAAAATTCTCTTCACTGGTTACCACGGCAAACTCAGCATTCGTGGCATCCTGTTTTACAAAAACAACATTTGCCTTGTCATTGACAACAGCCGGCAATTTGTATTTGCGTTCCTGTCCATTCTCAAACTTCACAACAGCTTGATAATTTTCTCCCGCGAGCGGCAGGAGAGAAAAATAGCCCATTCCAGTTCCGAAGTCCGCAAACTCCGCTACAGACTTGCCCTTTGAATCTAAAATACTTCCTTTTACCTTTAGCCCCTTCCCATCGGATCCGAGGGCTTTAAATGCCACTTTTTTTGCCAATCCGGCGATAATATCTCCCCCTTCAGGAAAGAATTGCACGTCTGCATCCCACAAGGCATTTTTGAGCAAGAAAGAACTAGACAAAGGTTTTTCATTTTTATTCTCCTGAATGCTAATCTTCAGTTGTCCTTTTTCCAAATTTGCTTTTTCCTTTGCAGACAAATTTATCGTTACTTTCCCTAGACCATCAGTCTCACCTTTACCCTTGTCGAACGTTTCCCATCCCGAGACAAACTCCCAATTGATTTTTGAATTGATCATCGGTTTTCCCGTACGATCGCGGAACTGTATGACAGCTTGGGTTTTATTACCACCAATGTTATTTTGAAATTCAATGTTCGTAATCAATTTCTTATTGATAACATCACCGATTGGCACCACTTTATTAAAGAAGTAGGCATTATCAAAGTTGGCCATCCATTTTGTGTAACCTCTAAATCGATAATTGTCCTGCGACATAAATTGAGGATCAAGTACAATCTGCCCATTTCCTACCCCTTTATCCAATGGAATTTTTAGTGTCTGAATCAGGGAATCACGACTGTTCAGTACTTCCACATAAGCTATTTTACTCGGCTCATATTCGGCCAAATTGCGGGATAAATAGGTCGAAAACCAGAGGGTATCCCCCACCGCATAATATGGTTTATCGAAATGTAAATGTACCTTTTCAACTGGGTAGACCTGAAAATATTTCTGAACTCGTTCTACGATCGTATTAATAGGCAACGTAGGTGTAGTCTGGGCATAAGTCGTCCCCATTCCTAACAGTCCTATCGATAAAGTCAATAGTTTTATAGTATTTAACTTAAGCATCTAATTATTAGTGATTTAATTATTCAATGTATCCTAAATTGTGTCCTTAATATTTCAGCCCACTTTTTTTAGCGTATTGTCTTTGAAGTTTCAAATTAAACTTGATTTCCTTTTCGCTTTGACCTAAATTCTCAGCTCTCGCTTTCGTATTATTGATAAATAATTCATTATACACCTCTTTAGCGATTTCTTTTGCACTAGTCTTTTTTTCTAGTTTATTCTCCAAGTCATTAATAACTTCATTACCTAGATTAGAAATTTGCGTTACAGCATCTTTAGTACTATTGATTAAGATGAGTTGATTCTCTAGTGTTTCAATAAATTCCTTTTGGTTCACTACACTCTTGAGTTTATCAAAAATCAGAGTTTCATGTTCAATTGCAGTCATATTCCAAATATAATTATTTCCATTTTATATTATTCAACAATTCATTTTTTAACATTATTTGACGGTTGATAAGCACCAACTCATCAAACAATTCTTTAGTGGCGAACTCTTCACTATTTTGCTGGTTACTCACTGATAGGGAATACAACTCATCCTCTAACATAGCGATGGTGGCGGTAACGTCCTTATATCCATACTCCATTGCAGGTATTTGTAACGTTAGGCTCTTAGTTTCGTTAGCTAGTTGCTGTAAACGTAAAGGGTCTTTAGTTGTGCGTTGCTCATCTCGAAGCTTTTTCAATAAGTCATCCATTTCATCCAATGAAAGGATTGTAGTTTTAATTTCCTTATTATCAGATTTCGGCTTTACCTTATTTTTATTTACATCTTCGATTGTCTCATTTAAATCGTCAACTACTTTCCCAATATTTTTAACTTCGTCAACATTAGATAATGGATTTATAATTGTTTCATTTAGGTCTTTTATTGCTTTGGTCGTTTGGCCAATTTACATATTGACCTGTGCAAGTGCACCACCACTGACTTTTAATTTGACCCCTTGAAGAGCATCAAGTTTTTTTCTAAAACTTTCACCCTTTTTTGCGCTTCCGCAACATCGACAGATACGCCTAATACTATTTCTTCTTTATTTGAATTGCCTTTAATAGCCATAATTTTTTAGATAAATATTGGCTCCGTGGCAAAGGGTGGGAACAAAAAAGCTACCCAATTGGATAGCCATCATTGTACATACTCTGGTAGGTAATATGTACGGTATTATGTATTTTAATATTCAGCTTTTGTAGCTTCAACACCTTTTATTATATTGAACATCCAATCAAGACGTTTATTATCATTCCGAATCAAGAGATAATTATTTAATTTACCATTTTCAAAATTAAAATCTATAAGACCGTCTGGTTTTACACTAATTCTATATATTTCATTTTTGTTGTTCTGAATTTTTTCCAATTCGTACAAAAAATCTTTCCCATATATTTCCTTATAAGCTCCCTCTAGATTGGCAATAAGTTCTTCCTTGGAATATCCTTTTTTAATAGTATGTTCATATTGGTAAGGGTCTTTATCCCCCTCACAACTTGTTAGTATGGTTGTCGTCAGCCCTAACATAAGTAACAGTAATAATAAAGATTTTTTCATCCTGTAAATATATATTAAATAATAATCTTCTGCAATTTGCACTTTGATAGTAAGGTATTGTTACTATAGTTCACCTCTAGTAGCTTAAAAGTATGTATTACCATCTTCATTTTCCACATAGATTGGCTTAGTGAAATCCAACTCTTCAACCTCTTCTTTTGTAAGATAAATTTCAACTTCCAACACTGTCAAATTATTATCGATCAGCTCCTTTATTCTATTGGTGTAATATAAATTGAACAATGATTTAGATTTATTTATTGCTGTAAAATCATACGTCATCAAATTGAAAGGAAATAAAAAACCGCTTTAAAACATATTAAAAGCGGCTCAAATATATTAAAATGTCGTTAATTAAATCAATAGTTTTATGTGCTTCATTGAAAGTCTTAGAATAAAAAATGAATAGCTAAATATATTCAATTTTGAGCAAAGACCAACCTCATTGGGGTATTTTTAACATTTATTATACCTATCCATAGGGTCATTACCGACTTTTAAAGGTAATTTAAAGCAATGGAGCCAAAAGCCTACAGATGGAATCAACTCCTCTTTTCCAGCGGCTTCGTTGCATCCATTTTCGGATTGTAATCAGATCTGAGACCTCAATATCAGCCAAAAATTGCGCATTAAGACGGTCGCAAAGCGCTTTATCCGAGACAATTCCCGAGATTTCAAAATTGATGTAAAAACTTCTGATATCTAAGTTTGTCGTACCGATATAGGCAAGCTTCCCATCAATACAGATGGTTTTGGCATGCAGAAATCCCTTTGTATAAAGGTATACGTTGACTCCTCTTTCCAACAGTGGTTTTATAAACGAGAATGAGGCGTGCTGTACAAAAAACGAATCAGACTGGGCCGGCAACATCAAGTCCACACGGACTCCTGAAGATACCGCGAGCATTAAAGCGGTCGTCAATTGATCGCTGGGAATAAAATAGGGTGTACACAACTGTACATATTCTTTTGCTTCGTTGATACCGGCAATAATTGCTTCCATATTGAAAGGCGCTGGCGATCCGGGATCACTGGCTGTAAATCCCACCCCACTTGCATCTTCATCGGTAAGGGGAAATCGGTTTAAATAACCATGTCCCAATTCAAAAGACTCAGCCTCTGTCTGGTTCCAGCTGTTCCAAAACTGGATTTGCAACGTATTTACAGCCGCGCCAACAACCATCATAGCTGTATCCCGCCAATAGACCTCATTTTTTCCATTATTGATATACCGATCTGAAATATTGATTCCGCCGACAAAACCTATTTTCCCATCGATCACCGCTATCTTGCGGTGATTTCGGTAGTTGCTATTCGCCAAGGAACTAAAGGTTACTGGAAGAAAAGCTTGAAACACAAAATCGGGTTTATGCCGCCGTAAATATTTAATGACATCTGGAGCACCAAAACTATCCAATATCAGACGTACGGTGACCCCAGCTTTTGCTTTTTCTTCTAGAATATGTAAGATCTCCTGCCCTATTTCATCCATTTCCCAAATATAATATTCCATGTGAATGGAATGCTGCGCAGCTTTAAGACGATCAATAAGTACCGGAAACTTTTCTTCCCCATTGATAAACAGGGTTACATCGTTGTTGAGGGAGAATGTAGAGATCTTCTGATTTTTAAGGTAGCGGTATACCATGGCCAAACTACCGATCCGCTCATTTAACGTATCAATATGTTCCTCCATAATTTCGGATTCCTTACGCCAGGCATCCAGTAGCTTTTTGGACTGCTCGCGATACACGCGTTTCATCCTTTTGACCTTCTTAAACTTCTGACCAAAGAAATAGTAACTGAGCAAACCGACGACAGGTAAGAAAACAATGACCATAATCCAGGCAATGGTCTTGGAAGGATTACGGTTTTCGATCAAAATCGTCCCGATTACACCAATATAAAGGATGAGTAAGGGAATCCAATAATATTCTAATGCAATCTGTAAAATATGATGAAGTACCTCCATATTGTGTGCTAAGGGTTTTACCAAATATAATACTTAGCATCGACATATTGTTTGTCGTTAAGCGCAGTTTATTGCACCATCGACATGAATGAATGGACTTAAATAAGGAATGTCTAAATTGGCACCCCGGAGTATAAACCATATTCCCAATAAGAAATAGAGAAAGGGAACCCATTTCGAAAATCCGATTTTGAAAGATCTGGAGAAATTTCCCAGAAAAGAAAACGCAAACAATAGCGGGATAGTTCCTAAGCCAAAACACAACATAAAAAAGAAACTTTGCTGTGGACTGTCTGCATTTATGGACGACATGAGTGCCATGTAGACCATACCACAGGGCAATAAGCCATTCAGTACGCCAGCAATAAAACTCCCCCCCGGTTTATAGAGCCATTTCGACAATAAGCGTACAATTGGCTGCACAGCCTTCGTCTGCCAGCTAGCGATTTTCCGATTATGCTTACCAATAAGCTGGAATAAAGCAATTCCGATCAGAATAATACCTGTGGCCCAGCTCAAACTTCGCTGCCAACCTTGAATCTGCGCAAATGTTCCGATCGTACCGAGTAAAAGTCCTAAACAACCATAAGTCAGTACCCTGCCGGATTGATACAGTATTTTATTGAAGAAAACGTTCCAACCAAACCCCTGCCTTCCTTCAATGGCAAAAATTAATGGACCACACATTACCGCACAATGTATGCTTCCAAACAATCCCATGAAAAATGCAAAATAGGTATAGCTCATTTTCGTAAACTAAAATAAAATATGCTCTTCAAATAAGAAATCTTTACCTACACTCTTCCAGTCAATATACAAATTCCACATGCCCTTATCGAATGTGGAAATGGGCAATGTATATAAATTACTGGTTGTCTGAAACGGTAGCTCTTTATCCAGCCGATTATCCGAAGGTTTTCGGAATAGTAATTTCCCTTTATTTTCTTTGGACACAAAATGAATATATAGGGTATCCTTCCTGATTTCGACGGTTGGCGATTCATTCATCATCAGCACATTTTGCTTCTTATCATAAGCCTGATCATAATTCAGCCCCTGTTCATAGTAGTCATCTTCTTCCAGACTATCCGAATCATGACTCACCATATATATTCCAGCTCCGACGATGCACAACATAAATACCGCCAAGGTTAAAAAAATTTTTGTACCCCAATTCATTGTTTTTCATTTTAATTCATGCCCGGAGGCGCAATAAAAGTGGTTTTTAAACTTTCCACTTTCTTATCTCCCGAATAGATAGCTAATTTTATATTACTTTTATAGGTCTCCACATCCTTATTCGCGATAATTAGAAAAAAGCTCAGTGTCGCATGCCCATCTTTACTCAATTTTTGAATAGGATTGACCAGTTGAATCTTTAAACGCGGATCATCACAGACCAATTTAAAAGGCATTTCTTTACCAGACTTATTAATCAATTCCAAAGAATACAGATTGCTTATTGTCTTATCATCACGAAGCTGGTAGGTGCTTCCCTTTGCCCGAAGCAATCTTCCATCCACCTGAGAACGATTGAACAACAGAAAACAAAAGACCGACATTAATGCAACCAACACGATAGAATAGGCTATTGCTCTCGTATTGCTTTTTTTCTTCAGTGTTCCTTCAATCTCACCCATTGGATAAAAGCCAATTAACTTTTTAGGCTTTCCAATTTTGTCCATGACAGCATCACAAGCATCAATACAGGCCGTACAGCTTACACATTCTAATTGCAAACCATTTCGAATATCAATTCCTGTGGGGCATACATGTACACAGAGTTTGCAGTCTACACAATCTCCATGTGTCGTCGTTGCATCCTTTTGCTGTTTTCCTCTTGGCTCTCCACGTCTATGATCATATGCAACAGTGATACTTTGGTCATCGAGGAGTACGCCCTGCAATCTGCCATAAGGGCAAATTGCAATACATACAATCTCCCTGACGTACGCAAACACACCATAGAAAACCAATGTAAATATGATTATTGATATCAATCCACCGATATGTTGGTCCAATGGATCAGTGATGATCTTCATCAGCGCATCAACACCGATGATATAAGACAAAAAGATATTTGAAATGAAAAATGATATGATCAGGAATATACCATGTTTCAAAAACTTTTTCAATTGTTTTTGATCCGTATTAGGTCCAGCATCCAATTTCTTTTGTTGTTGCCAATCACCTTCGATCCAATATTCAATTCGTCTAAATATTAATTCCAAAAAAATAGTCTGGGGGCAAGTCCATCCGCACCATACCCGTCCAAAGACAACAGTAAACAAAACCACACATACCATCACGATTAACATGCCGAATACGAATATGTAGAGATCCTGTGGATAGAACAGATTTCCTAAGATGGAAAACTTTCGCTCAATAATGTTGAACATGAGAAACGGTTCACCATTTATTTTGATAAAAGGAACTACAAACAAGAACAGCAGTAGTGAATAACCAACCCACTGTCTCTTTTTGTAAAGCTCTCCCTGCGGTTTTTTGGCATAAATCCATTGTCTTTTTTTTGACTTAGATCCACCGTTATTGGCATTATTCACGACTACTGTACTCATTGCTATTTCAATTTACTACTCTGCTTTTTTTTCTGTTTCAGCCTGATCTGCTTTGCTCTCATCCGCCGGCTTCTCTCCGCTTGCAGCCTGGCCACCGCCATAGGTTACCTCTTCACCTTGCGGAGCTTTTGGATTAGCAGGGTGTGTATCCCTTAAGGTGATAATATAACTGGCAACCTGTGCGATTTGTGCAGGACTTAAAGTTTGTTCCCATGGCACCATTCCTTTATCAGGAACACCATACTTAATGGTTTTGAAGATATCTTTAATCTCGCCACCATGAAGCCAAAACTTATCGGTCAAGTTAGGTCCGATGCCTCCCTCGCCACTACCACCGTGACAAGCGACACAGTTTGCGGTAAAGATTGCTTTTCCATCAGCTGCCATTTCCGGCTGAAACTCCACGCTACTTTCGTCTACATTGCTCGCAGAAGCAGTAAGATAAGCCTGACGCTCTTTCTCGGCAACGACCATCTCATGTTCATACTCCTGGTCCTGGTTCATTCCGATGCCCGACACCTGATAAACAAATAAGTAAACAAGGCCGAAAAAAATCGTTCCATAAAAAAGGAAATTAAACCAGATCGGAATCGGATTATCCAATTCGCGGATACCATCATACTCATGGTCTATGACAATATCCTTTTCTTCTGAAATCGGTCTGATCCCCATGATCTTGTTCCAGGACCTTTTCATCCAGCCCCTATTCGCCGCCTTTTTGAGTTTTTCCTCCTTGGCCAATTCAGGCATGGTAATCTTAATGATGGATTTCATCGCACGATTGACCATCAATGCCGAAGCGAGAAGAGCCAGCATCACAACGATCAATACAACAATTAAGATATCTGTGTATAAATTATCTGTACCGAATCCTATCGTAGATTGAACAACTTCTGCGGTAGCTGGTGCAGTATCCAATAATAAACTCATATATTATAGACTTTCAGGTGAATGATTCAGTTCCTTTTCTGTTTCATCTTCTTCCAAAGGTAATTCCTTCATATAAGTAACATAGTCTTTTTTCATTCGAAACAACATTATTGCTACTGAAATGAAGAACACCAAGAAGATCCAAAGTGATGCAATTAGATAAAGCTCACTGCCGTTTAGATTTGTTATTTGCTTAAACATAGCTTTATTGATTTGCGTTAACATTATCAGCTACTTTTGGAGCTGCTTTTATATCTGTTCCTAATCGCTGTAAGTATGCAATTACAGCTACAATCTCACGGTCAGCTAACACATTCACTTGATTTTGTTTTAGATCATCAGCAATTTTTTGTGCCTGTTTGGTGAGATCCTGCTCAGCATGTTCAATTTCCGCGTCGGTATAGGGGATTCCCAATTTCCGTAATGCTTTCATTTTATCTTGCAGAATAGAATTATCCAGCTTCTGATCGATCAACCAAGGATATGTTGGCATGATACTTCCTGGCGAGGTAATCGTCGGATCCAACAGGTGATCAAAGTGCCATTTATTAGGATATTTTCCACCGATTCGATGCAGATCTGGTCCCGTCCGCTTCGAACCCCATAAAAACGGTGTATCGTAAACAAACTCTCCCGCCTTACTATACTCTCCGTAACGGGCAGTTTCGGATCTAAATGGACGAATAGTTTGCGTGTGACAGTTTACACAACCTTCTCTCACGTAGAGATCCCTTCCCTGCAGTTCCAATGCTGTATAAGGTTTTACACTCGCAATCGTTGGAACGTTTTTAGAAATTGTAAAAGTCGGCACCATCTCCACCATACCCCCGATGAGGATCGCAATAAGAGCCAGTACCATAAATAAAATTGGCTTACGTTCAAGGCGACGGTGTTGAGACTGTTCGTTTACTTGAACCGGCAATAATGCAGGAGCTTCTGCAGGCTCATTGGCCAAAAGCTTCCCTTTTTGCATAGTTTTGATCAAGTTGAACGTCATTAGGAACACGCCCGATAGATAAAGTGCACCACCTAGTGCACGCATCATGTGCATTGGCAAAATTTCCAATGTTGTCGCAAGGAAGTTTGGATATTTCAAGACCCCTTCCGGTGTAAATTCCTTCCACATCAAGCCTTGTACTACAGCTGCCCAATACATCGGGATCGCATAGAACAAAATACCCAAGGTACCTATCCAAAAGTGGGTTGATGCCAACTTCTTAGAATATAACTCCGTTTTATAAATACGTGGTATCAACCAGTACAGAATACCGAATGTCATAAAGCCGTTCCATCCCAATGCACCTACGTGTACGTGTGCTACGATCCAGTCGGTAAAGTGAGCTATTGCATTCACCTGCTTTAAAGATAGCATAGGGCCTTCGAAAGTCGCCATACCATAACAAGTAAGGGCCACGACCATGAATTTTAACATAGGCTCTGTCCGTACCTTATCCCAAGCACCACGCAAGGTCAACAAGCCATTGATCATACCGCCCCAACTCGGAGCAATCAACATAATGGAGAATACAACCCCTAAAGACTGTACCCAACCAGGTAGCGCCGTATAGAGCAAATGGTGAGGACCTGCCCAGATATAAATAAAGATTAAAGACCAAAAGTGAAGAATACTTAACTTATAAGAGTAAACTGGACGGTTGGCCATCTTAGGAAGGAAATAATACATCATTCCCAAATAAGGAGTTGTCAAGAAAAAAGCAACAGCATTGTGACCATACCACCATTGTACCAGCGCATCCTGTACGCCTTTGTAGACATAATAGCTTTTCCAGCCCGCTACAGGTAATTGGATGGAGTTAACAATATGCAATACGGCTACTGTAACAAATGTGGCAATATAGAACCAAACAGCGACATACATGTGACGTTCGCGCCGTTTGATAATAGTACCGAACATATTGATTCCGAATACGACCCAAATGAGGGTAATTGCGATATCAATAGGCCATTCCATTTCGGCATACTCATGGCTTGAAGTAAGACCGAGTGGGAGTGTAATAGCCGAGGCAACAATAATTAATTGCCAACCCCAAAAATGGAGCTTACTCAAAGCATCACTGAACATTCTTGCTTTAAGCACCCGCTGTAAGGAGTAATAAACTCCCATAAAAATACCATTACCTACGAAAGCAAAAATCACCGCATTGGTATGCACAGGACGTACACGACCAAATGTTGTAAATTGCAATCCAAAGTTCATCTGGGGCCAAACAAGCTGCGTTGCCACAAGCAATCCTATGGTCATACCAACTATCCCCCAAATAATGGTAGCGATTCCGAAATTCCTGACAATCTTGTTGTCGTAATTAAATTGCTCTAACTGCATTACTTAAATTGTTGATTCTGATTCAAAAATAAGCAGCAATTTATGACAATCTAATGATGGACAATGCGTACAAAAGTGATGTACGTCACTTTTTTATTACCCGATTACAAGGCTTAGTTAGCAATTTCGACCATTGGTTGTAAATGACTTAGCAGAAATACACTGTTAAGGAGTCCTTTTTCACGACAAGATCTGAAAACCAAAGTGACCGTAATCACATTTCCTGATGTTTTATGATCTTCTTAGCGAGATATCAATGACGGAATCCACATCATGTCATAGCAGTGCATGATCCATATTCTTTGAATGATTAGTATCTAGGTCGCAAGTTCGCATTAGATTTCTTGGGAATCGGTCTGTAAGTTTTTCGTATAGGACTAGTCAGGACTATCTACGCCACTAGGAAAAGGGGCTCTCCGACGGCCATGTACTGCGATAACCAATAGGCGGAGGATATGCAGTAAACCGGGGAAGTATTTAAACGCAAGAAGCCCTTGACTGTTTCCAGCAAGGGCTTCCGTGTAAAAAAAGGTACCTCCAAGCTTATGGCTGAACAACTAAATGGAACCTTAAGCGTTAGCAGTCAGCAAGTCAAGGGATCAACGTTTACATTAGTCGTTCCATTCACCGAAGAAAAGAAAAATAAGAAACAAATTACGAGCTTGGACAAGCTTTCAAAAGAGCTACGCTTTGTCTTTATTGATGACAATCCAATCAATAATCTATTCGTAAAACAAGCATTGCAACATTTCGAAGATGTGAAAATCTATCAGGATTCATCTGCAGCAATAGCCTATCCAAAGGAAAATAGAACGGCTATTATTATCACCGATCTCAGGATGCAAGGCCCTACAGGCTGGGATATCCTCAATACAATCAAAGACAACAATAGCCTACAGGGATGGAATAGCAAGGTTATTGCACTGACCTCAGACGAATCCCAAGTGACAATGCGAGCTCCGGAAGGGCAGCTACATCGTTTTGATGGGATTATGGTTAAACCATTTAATTTAAAAGCATTACTACAGTTTATCTAACAGAAGTATAGAGCAGGCAATTGACAATTATCTAGGAGTTGCGAAGCAATTTTGATTTATAATAATCAAATTCTTCTTGTGTAATGGCTCCATTATCCAGTAACTGTTTAAATTTGGTCAATTCATCGGCAATATTTGATACTGCATTACTTTTATCAATTTGATTTGTACGGTTGTTGGATTGGTTTATATAATTTTGTCGAAATTGTGCTTCTTGATATTCGATAACACGTTGCATGGAATATTTCTTTTTCGAGAAAAGAGCTACAAAAAAGCCTATAACTGGGCTTACTACCAGTGAAATTGCAAAAATTGGCCAAAAGCCTATTTTCCTATTCTTTCCAATTAAGCCAATTAAAGCAGATCCCCCAACCCAAAATAATATCATTAATCCCATTTTCTAAGTTTAAATGTTACAAAATAATTTCCTTAAAAATAATAAATAATTACCACATCACTTCATCTCGTTGACACAAACTATTTAATTTAAGATCATACGCAGCACATACTCACTAAGAATATCAGCATTCACCATCTGAGATGGATCCAGATAAGGCGCTAGGAACAGGACATAGAGATATGACTTTCTTTAAGGAATGAGGATATAGCAAGTCCTAAACGAAAGAAAGCCCTTGACTGTTTCCAGC
>NZ_DDGR01000014.1:0-111456 GCF_002337775.1 Sphingobacterium sp. UBA1897 | reverse complement strand
CAAAAAAAGGCCAAATATGACTGGAACCTGTCCAATCTGGTCGCATTCATCAGAATGAATATCTTCGTGAAAATAAACATCTGGCAATGGATAGATGATCCCTTTCTCAGGCCGCCTATAAAAGGAAAAAAGGGACAGCTAAAGATCTTCGCAGATTGAAAAATAGGGGTCAATATCGAAATGATGAAAAAAGCTATGCTTGTACCATAGAAATCCAATCCTAAAATTTATTTAGGACACATATGATTGCAGGTAAAACAAAATTCTTATGTTTAAATACCAATGCGCTGGAATCAGATTACTCCAATCCCGTTCCTGACTTTTCATTTATTGAGCAAGAGCGCCAAAAAGATACCACACGTTTTGAACAAACAGTTGTCGTCATGCATGCCAGACCCACATCCGATCAGTTCAACAACAATGTAGCTTCAGTCTTCCAATACAGTATAAAACAATTCCCCAATCTCCTTTATTGTACCAATGGCCACGATCATATCTATCAAAAAGAAGATATTTTTAAGGATGGTATCATCTATTACGGTACTCCCAATATCGGTAAACGTCAATTTCTAATTTTTACAATCACTAAGGACCACTATACCCATGAACTTGTTTCTTACTAAATCAAAAATACGATTTTTCGCGCTTGTTACCCTTTTCTTTTCAGTTCACAATATGGCTCAGGCTTCCGAACACCAATATCTCCCACGAACAAGCTTGGCTGGCAACAAAACGGACACCCTCCAGGAGAATAGCATCACAACGGACAGCATCAAAACGGGAAACATGAGATCTAAAGAACTAAAAAAAGCCGCCTTTAGCCTTGTTCCATCAAGTTACATGCTTCAATACGCAGGATCCATAGGACTGCTTTCTGCCGGAACAGGCTGGGATTATGGCCGACACAAGCAGTGGTCGACAGATTTCCTGCTTGGCTATGTACCAAAATACGATACAGACCGGGCTAAACTTACCTTAACGCTGCGTCAATCGTATACCCCTTGGGAAATTAAACTCAGTGAACAGTTTACTTATCATCCCTTGCGTACCGGCGCTTATCTCAATACGACCTTGGGTAAACAATTTTGGTATAAAGAACCCGACAAATACCCGAATAGCTATTATCGGTTTTCGACCAGGCTACGCATCAATATCTTTGTAGGACAGGACTTCAGTTATAAAATCAAATCCAACAGTTCTTATTTTGAAGGCATAAAATTCTATTATGATCTTCATACCAGCGATCTTTACCTCGTTAGCGGCGTACAGAACAAGTATCTTAAATTTGATGATTACATTGGACTGGCCCTAGGTGTCAAGCTACAGATTAGGCGAAAATAATGCACAAAAAAGGCTAGATCGATATCGATCTAGCCTTTCTGTTAAAATACAATCAACGCACTAACTTATTTAAGGTATCATTTAAACAAAAGCTACGGTCAAAACGTTTTAGAATTTACAGTCTGTACGTTTAATACCCCCTCTTTTAAACCTTTGCATTTCGCCTTTATCTGAATCTTTCCCGATTTTTCGCCTGCCTGCACAATCAAGTTAAGCTGTCCATTAAATAAATGCATCTGCGGTTTATGAAAAGCCTCCAGATTTGTTGGATCACCGTTAGCCAAGGCTTTAAATGTACCATCGCCACCTACTTCAAATTGGATCAGTTCTGCGGCCCTTGGACAGAGATTCCCCTCCTTATCCACTGCTTTGACACGGATATAGGCTAATGCACGGCCATCAGCAGAGATGGAATCATGAACCGCATCCATTTCAATCCTGAAGGCTCTTCCCGCCGTCCGTATTATTTTTTCGGCCGCTGGTTTTCCAGATTCATCGTAAGCTACTACTTTGACTTCTCCGGGTTCGTATACTGTATTCATCCACATGAGGCGGTAACGTTCCTGTAAAGAAGACTTACTCTTACGCTTTATTCCCTGACTTTTCCCATTGATAAAAAGTTCGGCACTTGGATAATCTGTATACACGAAGACAGGGGTTTCTTGCCCCACACGTTCAGGCCAAGTCCAATGTGGAAGTATATGCAGGGTATGCTCATTTCTATTCCATAAACTTCGGTACAGATAATAACGGTCTTTGGGAATGCTCGCCAGATCAATAATACCGAACATGGAACTATGGTTGGGCCAGGCATCGGTATCATAAGGGGAAGGTTCGCCAAGATAATCAAAGCCTGTCCAGACAAATTGCCCCATGGTCCAATGATGATCTTCCGCCAGGGCAAAATCCTCATCCGGAAGGTTGGACCAAGAGCAATATTCCATATCGTAAGAAGACGACTGATGATCGGAATACAACATATCACCTTTTTTTAGCACCGGAAATTTATAAACGCCCCTCGAGCTCACTGTTGATGCCGTTTCCGAACCCAACACTAGATTTTGGGGTAATTTGGCATACGCCTCTTCGTAACGGTGCGCACGATAGTTTAATCCCGGAACATCCAACAGACTAGCAAAACCATTTTCCAGCACACAGCTTACCTGATCCATACCGCAGGTCACTGGTCGGGACGGATCCTCACGATGGCATATATCCTGTAAAAACGAAGCTACTTTATAGCCTTCAGCACTGCATTGTGTGGGCACTTCATTTCCAATGCTCCACATCACGACAGCAGGGTTATTTCTAAAATGATGGATCATGTTGACCATATCCCGTTCGGCCCAATCCGCAAAAAATCGATGATATCCATTTTTACATTTCGCAATATCCCATTCGTCAAAAGGTTCAATCATCAGCATAAAGCCCAATTCGTCACATAGGGCAACCAATTCCGGAGCCGGCATATTATGTGCCGTACGAATGGCATCGCAGCCCATATCTTTGAGTAATTCCAATTGATAACGAAGAGCCGAAACATTGATTGCAGCCCCCAAAGGTCCAAGATCGTGATGATTACATACCCCCTGAAACTTTCGGATCTTTCCATTTAACATAAATCCCCGGTCGGCAATAATACGTACCTCCCGAATCCCAAAACGGGTTTCAAAACTGTCTGTCAATTTACCGTCTACAAATACTTGCGTGGAGGCCCGATACAGATTTGGATGTTCGGGGCTCCAGAGAGCAGGGTTTATCACTTCAAGATTTTGCACGAAAGGCTTGACATAATTTAGTTTTTGTTGGTTTTCCTTCTGCGCAACCACCTGTCCCGCCGCATCCAAAATCGCAGTTACCATTCGTACCAACTTGCCATCAGCATTCTTCAAACTGGTTTCAAGCTTAACTGAGGCTAGACTGTCCGACACAAAAGGCGTCGTGATATACGTCCCCCAAACAGGTACATGGATCTTCTCCGTCACGATTACATGCACATTGCGATAAAGTCCTGCACCGGGATACCAGCGTGATGACTGTGCTTTATTTTCCAACCGCACAGCAACTGTATTATTCATCCCGTCCGGATGTAGAAATTCGGTCACATCACAATGAAAAGCATTGTAACCATAGGGCCAAAAGCAGGCTTCCTTTCCATTGACATAGACCCGGGCTTCACTCATTGCACCATCAAATTTCAGGACCACGCGTTTATTGACGGGGTCGAATTGTGGAATATCAAAGTTGGTACGATACCAACCCACCCCCACATAAGGCAAACCGCCAGTCCGGCCCGTTTTTACAGTTGCCTTTTTCTCTCCATTTTGTGTCACTGCAACATCCTGCAGATCGTGTGACCGGTCAAAAGGCCCGAAAATAGCCCAATCATGCGGTACAGTGACCTTTTTCCAGGCCTTATCATCCAATGCTGCTGATTCCCCATGAACAACCTCACCCTGAAAAAAACGCCAGTTTTTCTCCAACAGGAAGGATTGGCGTGCTGACTGTCCGTGCGAATTGCCCGAAACAAGTAAGAATAAAAGAAACAAAAAGTAAGTCGTACGCAGTAATCTCATCATCAATTCAGGTGTTTATAGTCTACAGTTCAATTTTTTCATTGTCATTCAGCGGCTTAAATATACTTTATTTAAAGGCATTCAATGCTTTTGTTGGGCGCCCATTATTGTCAAATGCGCCTAGGGTATAACCATTCCAGCCACCATACGCCAAAGGCTCCCAATAGAATATACCCAGTACTTTCTGATCGGGCACACTATTGACCGCATTGAAAAGATCTTTTAACCATATTTCAGCACTATCTGCTTCATCCCAGCTCATCCCCACCTCGCAGATCATCACTTCTGAATTGTATCGGGCAACCATATCGTTGATGTTGCTGATGCAGGCCGCATTGCGCTCTTCCCAGTTTTCTGGAGTCGGATAAAGTGACATGCCAATTACATCCCATTTCCCACCGTTGTTTTTCAGACCGTCGAACATCCAACGAAACAAGTCATTGTCAAATCCATTATGCAGATGTACGATCACTTTTGCTGCCGGAAACACCGCTTTTACCGCATCATAGCCGGCATTATTCAATGTGGCATAATTAGCCATACTGACAGAGGCTTTTCCATCTTCCCAAAGCATTCCGTTGCCCGTTTCATTACCGACCTGCACCCATTCAGGTGAGATACCACTATCTTTTAGCAATTGAAGAACCTCCGTTGTATGATCACTAACAGCCTTCTTTAACCCATCAAACGATAAGCTCTTCCAGGCGGCAGGCTTTGTCTGCTGTCCCGGATCCGCCCAGGTGTCACTGTAATGAAAATCCACCATAATACGCATGCCCAGATGATGCGCCCGACGAGCTTTGACCAGTACGTCATTCTTGTTGCACCAGCCTTGTTGGGGATCTACCCAAACACGCAGACGTACCGCATCCATGCCTAGTCCACGCAAGATTTTCAGCCCATCCACTGCGCTGCCTCCTGCATTAAAAAATTGCACACCTGAGGCTTCCATTTCAGTAATCCAGCTCACGTCCGCACCTTTTGCCAAATGTGTTTTAGGTACATCCACCTTAAGATTATCTTTGTCGTTACAGCCAGACAAGCCCAAACACAAGCCTATCAGGGCCAACATTATTTTTATTTTTTTCATCCGATTATTTCATTTAAGAACCCGTCCCTATCTATTTTATTCCACATGATATTTGAATTGTTTTGGATCGCTTAGATCAAGAATCAAGGTATGTGTGCCGATCTTGTCATAAGCGAAGCCAGTTCCATCGCCCGTATACAAGGCACAGTTTCCATCGCCCTCTGCTGCGCCAAAAAACCAAGTCCAGCTGCCATTGATCAATACCTTAATTCCCCATTGTTCAGCTACCGTTGTCGTGATGGTTGCTTTCCAAACCTTCGCCGTCTGGTCATATACCATTGGTGTTGCTGTTGCACTCCAACCATTGAAATCGCCCGTTACCGTCATGGATTCTACGGAAGTTTCTTTCCAGGCCAATTTATTGACATCGGCTGTCAAGTATAAGTATCCACCTTTACTCGTCCAGCAATTCCAGCGATCAGCTCCGCTATACAAGATATATTGGCTACCATCTAGGGGATAAGAACCATAGATGAGTGGTGCACTCGCACTTTCCGCATTGGTTAAATAAAAATTATACCATTGGTCGAGACGCACAAAACCATCGTAAAAACCATCTTCCTTTCTCGAACACAGTTTCCATGGAAATTGCGTAAACTCTTTATTCGATAGGTAGAGATAGGCAGCATCCTCCACGGGCTGATAAGCGGTCACAGTCAGGGCGATCACATTACTGTAGAGCCAATCTGTATTGGTTCCCAATCGTGAAGCAATACGGACATAAAACACGTTCTTTTCATCGGGCAAAAATCCCATTCCCGTGACAAGGTTATTCAATTGTTCATGCGTATAGCTGAGCGAGCTTGCTACCTGCTCGATACTTTTGGTGACAGCAGAAAAAGATGGATCAGCAGCAATTTCTATTTTATTTTTTAAAGCCGACTGCGCCATTGGTTCATCGCTGCCCAAAATCGCCTCATCCCAGACAAGCTGCAGCGCCACGGTCTTGCGGTCAGTAGATTTTAAGACCAGTTCTGTTGTACTGCTGTACAACACTGCAGGTTTTATCCCACTGACAGCCGGTGTCCCACCCTCCTTTTTACAGGCAACGAAAAGCAACACCAGGATATAGAGTGTCAATTGTTTCATAGGTATCATTATCTTTAAAAGTCCATCTGGGAATACCTGGATACTCTCCGCAGCATGTGTGCTCAAATAGCAGTATATCCCCATAGATTTAGTTATTAATGCCAGCCAGCGCTAGTAGCCAGGATTTTGGATCAAATTCGGATTAGCGCTCATATCGGTGGTTGGAATCGGATACAGATTGAATTTCGCATCCACAGAGCGGCCGTTCATGTCACCGCCTTTCCATTGCCAGATGTAATCGCTACCGGTAAATTTCCCAAATCGAATCAGGTCAGTACGACGCGTACACTCCCAAAACAGTTCACGGCCGCGTTCTGCAAGGATAAAATCCAGTGTCAGCTGCGCCTGGTCAATGGCTCCGGCCGAACTACCATACCCCCGCTGACGGATACTGTTGACCAACCTGATCGCTTCCTGTACACTTCCTCCGCCACCGCGCAGTACAGCCTCAGCATACATTAGATACACGTCGGCCAAGCGGATCATCGGGAAATCAGTACTTACCAAACCTTCATCTGTCGTATAGGTACCATCATCTTTCAAATTTGTAAACTTAACAAGTCCATATCCCTGGCTCGAGGCAGCGGGGTCTTCGACATCCAGGGACTGGCCGTTTTTCCAGAAATCACCTCTTTTGTCTTCCGCCTGAAAGAGTGCCACAAATTCGCGAAGTGTACGAAAACTATTCCAGCCGGAAAGCACACCGTAATCCGATGATTTCATGCTTCCAACAATAGGGCCGTTGACAAGATACGTTGTCGCACCCCATGTCGTTGTATGCGCTACATCGGCCTCTATCGGGAAAATAATTTCATTGGTCCGTTTATCATTATCAGCATTAAATACCTGCTTATAGTTCGCATTTAAGGAATATCCAGCATCAATCACTTTTTTCGCATAGTTTAGGCATTCCGCATTTCGTGCTGTACCCGTATAGACCTGCGCATTCAGATAATTTTTGGCCAATAGGGACCAGGCGGCAGCACGGCTTACCCGACCATACTCATTTTGACGTGCTTCCGGTAAGATCGTCTCGATCTCAGTCAATTCTTTTTCAATAAATGCAAAGAGATCAGCTCTTGTCATCCGTGGTGGAAAAAATGCAGCAACCGGGTCCTTTTCAGTCACAAAAGGAACGTTCCCATAAAGGTCCATGGCATGACTATAGGCCAATGCACGCAGAAAACGCGCTTCGGCTGCGAACTCCAAAATTTGTGCCTGCTCGGCCGAATTAAAAGTCGCCAGCTTCTCTGTTGTTGCATTCCGTAGAAATTCATTACAGATGGCTACCGTATAGTAGATCCGATAATACATGGCATTCACCCAGGTATCAGAAGCTCCCCAGGTCATATACTGGATATCGGTCATATTGTCGCCTCCTGCCCATGTATAGATCACTTCATCAGTCGGTACCTCCTGCAAGTTAAAGTAAACCCGAAGGTAACCCCAAGAGGCCGTGCTGCCCGCCATATCCGGATCGGCATCACCACGTCCATTGCCCGCAACGGCAAATGAGGCATACAATTTAGCAAGTACTGCCCGGTAACCATCCACAGAGGTGTATACCGACTCCGAAGTAGTTTCTACAGTGGGATACTGGTTTAAGTCTTTTGTACAGGATTGTAGCAATGCGATTATACTCAACAATCCAAAACAATATCTTTTTATATTTTTCATCGCTATATAAGTTTTCTTTTTTGAGGTAGCCATTAAAAATCCATATTGAGACTCAAGGAGAAAGTTCTTGAGCGTGGGTAGAACGAACTGTCGAAGCCACTCGGAACCTCAGGGTCCATGCCGCTATATTTGCTCACAATAAAAACATTCTGAGCTACCGCACCCACACGTAGATTGGAGATCTTACCCACCTGACCAAAATTATAGTTCACCGACAGGTTTTCCATCCGAAGGAAGGAAGCATTTTCGACGTAATAATCCGAATAATACTGTCTGGTCTGGAATTGGGTATTCAAGTAATCCCGATGTAAGTTGTTGATCGATGCATCCACATATTGAACTGTTTCCCAAGCACTAAGATTCATTTTGGTATTATTGAATACGTAGTTACCCAAATTTGCGCGTAGCGTCGTTGCTGCTGTCCATTTTTTGTAGGTTAACTGCGTATTGAAACCAAAGAGCCATTTTGCCGCGGGCGATTGATAGCGGTACAAGTCCTTTTCGTTGATCGCTCCATCACCATTCAGATCCGCATATACACCTTCGAGCGGCTTGCCAGCCTCATTGTACAACTGTTTGTAGACATAAAACATGTAAGGCTGATACCCCGTTGTCAGAATCTGTATACCACGGCCACTGACATTCGGTCCCACATAAGTTCCTATGGCATTCGCATCCTGCACCAAAGCTGTATTGGTTACTTTTGTATGCTGATTAGTCGCATTGAAATTGACTTCCCAGCGCAAATTATCCTTTTGTATGGGTACGGTATTCAGTTGAAATTCGAAGCCACTACTTTCGACATTACCTACGTTGATAGTCGCGTTCTGGTCAAAATTGGTTCCTGCGGCTACAGGCACATTGGCCAATAGATCATGCGTTTTTCTTGTGTAATAGTCAATTGCACCAGACAGCCTGTTTTTCCAGAAAGCGAAATCCAGGCCGTAGTTAAATGCTTTGGTCGTTTCCCAGCGTAAGTCCCGATTGTAAACCGATGGTCTATACACCAGATGGTACTGATCGCCGAAACGATACTGTGCATAGGCTGTTCCCAAATTGTATACCGGCAAATATTCGTAATTTCCGATCCCTTCCTGCTGACCTGTAACGCCGTAACTCGCACGGAGCTTTAGATCGTCCAGGAAAGAGATTCCTTTCATGAAAGACTCCTGCGAAAGACGCCAGGCCAAGGCGACTGAGGGAAATGTTCCCCAACGGTTTTCGGGGCTGAATCGGGAAGTTCCATCCTTACGGACCGTAGCGGTCAATAAATAACGGCTATCGTAATTATAGTTGATCCGTCCGTACCAGGAAATCAGGGTATGTCTTTCGTCAGATGCAATAGCAGTCGAGCGTATATCACCAGCTTCGTTATAGTATACTATAGGTGGCCGTCGGGCACTCCAATATTGATAATCGTGACCTGCTGTCACGTCAATTGTACTTTTAATTTCCGGGAAGAACTTGTTGTAGTTTAGATAGCCTGTAAACAATTTATTTTTAAGCGTCTGTTCATAACGGTCAAAAGCGCCTCCGATCGTAAAATTATTGGCTGCACTTGCCGGAATAAGATTCGATCCATTTCCTTTGGCATAGTCATATCCGAGTGTTACGTGCGCTTTCAATTCAGGTAGCAGATGGAATTTATAATCGAGGTCAAGGTTACCCACGGCTCTATTGACTGTACTACGGTGTTTTTCCTGCTTGAGCAATCCAAGTGGATTGAGGTTTGCACCTGTTGCCGGAAGACCGGCATTATCCAAACTCTCGTAATAGCCACCATAAGCATCTGCCCCAGAATAAATCGGTTGCGTAGGATTAAATGCTACAGCAGACCATATCGCATCGGTATTGGCAAAACCGTTGTTGTTATGGGCACCTTTAACATTTAAATTTACGGTCAGGTGTTTATTAAAAAAAGTGGGATTTAACACCAAAGCGCCCGTCACGCGCTCCGTTTTGTCGGTCCGCAAAGTCCCTTGCTGATTATAATAGCCCACCGATGTACGAAAAGGCAAGGTTTTGCCGATCTTTCCCTGTAGACTTAAGTTATTATCCGTCCCGATGGCATCCTGAAAAACCTCAGACAGCCAATCTGTTGAGGCATTGCCCAATAACGCCTTTTGGGCAGTGCTCCCTTTGGTATTGATAAGCGAGGCAAATTCATCGCGCGACATCATATCAGCCACTCCCATAGCCTGCTGCATGGACACGATTGAAGAGAAAGAAAGCCGTAAAGCATCTCCTTTACCCTTCTTTGTTGTTATCAATAATACCCCGTTTGACGCTCGGGATCCATATATTGCTGTCGATGATGCATCTTTGAGCACTGTCATGCTTTCGATATCATTCGGGTTGATCAGACTGAGAAAATTGCCACTATTGCCGCTAATACCACCAGTCTCTAGCGGTACACCGTCCAATACGATCAATGGATCGTTGCTGGCACTCAAGGAGGCTCCCCCACGGATACGTATCGTACTCCCGGAAGAAGGAGAACCGCTGTTGGACATCACCTGCACACCAGCTGTTTTTCCATTGATCAGCTGTTCGGGAGAGCCGACAAGTCCACTGTTAAAATCCTTGCTTCCGACCGTATTTACGGCACCGGTTAGATCCTTTTTTGTTGTACTACCATAACCTACGATGACGAGCTCTTCCAGCACATTTCCCGCAGGCACCATGCTGACATCCACAGATGTTCCCCCTACCACCGTCAAGGTTTGGCTACTGTAGCCTACAACAGAGAATAGAAGCTGGGATTTACCCTTGGACAATGAGATACGGTACGAGCCATCACTCGCCGTTGAAGTGCCCACCGTAGTTCCGGCCACCAATACTGTAACACCTGCCATCACCTGCCCTTGCTCGTTGCGGACCACCCCACGGACATCCTGTTGTTGCATCGACCTGATCCACTTGCTTTCCCCTTTCGTTGCAGCATATAGCTGCATTTCCCCAAGACAGGATAGCAAGGACAAGCCCAATAAACTTGTTTTAAATGCAAAACCCTTCATTGTTTAAAATTTAGATGTGTTTATAATTGTTTTCTTTCCCTTTATTATATTTTTTGTATTCCTTATCGCTTTATTTAAGCATTCCCCTAAAAAACGTCGCCGTTTTTTTCAGGTCGTCGTCCTGCTCCAAACCTTGATCCTTACGGCCTGACGTATTATTATCCATGCCCTACTAATCGGTGGCATTAAGCAGCTGTATCGCTATTCGAGCCATATCGCAGCTATAGATAGTGCCACCCCTTCCATCTTTTCGCCTGAAACGATTAGTTTTTCGATATCCCTTTTGTCAAATTGAACCGGAACCGTGGGCTTAAAAAACCGTTCAAGAAATACAGGATAAGGAGCAGGTAGCAAAGCCGTAGGCACGAGTTTTAAGTCGGCTAGATCCATACGGACCACTGTTTCGCCGGATGCCCCAATAGCTATATTATCCACATAGGTATACCCTTTTTTTGTCACAAACCCAGCATTCAGTAGCGGATTTCCACCCTCATGTTTCAAGAGTATGCAGAGCTTTGTGGCAGCAGCGATACCCGCAGGCCGTTCAGCAATTGTCGATTTGATATCTTTTACCCAAAAATACTGTACCCCAGAATCCTTGGCATGAAAAGTATAGGTCCAAAATGGAACTTTACTGAGATCATGATGCTCCCGTTGCGCAGTCATGTAAGCCGTTTCTGGAATAGCGAAAGTTTCCAAAGAAGAGACTTTGGAGAAGGATTCAAAAAGCCCTATAGGCGCACCCTGCTCATATAAGCCCACGGTCCAATAACTATTGACGCGATAATTCCATTCCAGTGGGGCTCCAGTCTGATTGTCTGGGTAAGTAATTTTTTCACCACCCACAAACACAGTAGCTGTATATTTCAATTCATTGCTGACTAATAAGGATGCCGGGATGTCCGCTTCATAGGTACAGTTATCTGTGGAGATCAACTTGATGTAGGGATTATGATCTTTCCAAAACGAAACCTGATCCGTTTGTAGAATAATGGAATCGGGCTGTTTTTCAAAAACATAACGGAACTGCAATTTGGTAGACCGGCCTTTTTCCAATACTTCGGGCTGCTGGTGTATCAATAAAGGCTGCTTCAGCGCTTCCGTTTTTGGCGCGTAATATTCGCCTAAATAGCCATTTTTCCAGGGCGAGGAAGCTAGCCAGCTATTTTTCAGCTTGATATTCTTACGCTTTAACAGATATACTCCAGGCTTAACGCTAAAACTTGTTTTAGCGACTGAAATAGCTTCATCGCTGTCATTTTTCCCTACCAGTGACCGGACGGTAAAAAGGTCGCCTAGATCAGGGATCCGAATATCGATCATCTGTGACCGATACAGGATATGTACCACCTCCCGATCGAGCGATGGCTTGGCAAAAGGATCAGCGATTTTTTCTGCATCCGGCATAACCTCCAAACGCCATAGACCATCTTCCAGACGATCTAAAAAATAAGCACCAGATCCGCCATACTCCACCACAGGTGATGAACCATGACCGGCAATATGTTGCAATTTCGTTGGATTTAAAGGGCTTACTGTCGTATTATTGGTGTAAAAATACTTATCCTGCGCATTCATCACGGAGAGATCCTGCTCATAACTGACGCTAAAATCGCCAAATAGGGTGTCTTGAGGATACTGTTCAAACTTTTTATTTCTTGGTATCGTATAAGCTACCTCCGCAGCAATCATGGTACTCAGTGCTTTTGCCGGGGTATAAGCCAAATTGAGATAATGTGTCTGATATTCGGTATTGTAGGCTGCAATATCCATCGGATCGTAAGCAAACTGAGTGATCCACTGAAATCCCGCCGAACGAAATGTGCGGCTCATTGCGGGATGCATGTAGCTGTAGAGATTATCAGCAGGATCATATTCGTAAACCGCCTTCGCTTTGTTGGCAAAGCCTTTCAAGTTTGAAAAAGGGATATCGTAATGATCAATGTAAGGAAGAAAATTCCCCTGGCGCTCCCGTCCAGCAACCAGTCCCACAGGATACCATTGATAGGTTGTCCCTTGGATATCAGCATCAAAATAAGCCTTAACATGTTCCATATTATGACTTACATTGTAGAAAATCGGTTTTTTGTTACCACTTTTCTTCATGGCCTTCACCATTCGACCGATATAGTCCGACGTCGTCTGAATGGCACCTGTATGGCAAGGTTCATTATTTATTTCAAAACCTATGATGTAAGGGTCCGTCTGATAAGCATTTCCGGTATACGGGTTGACATGATGAAGTAACTGGGTAATGTATTTTTCTTGAGCAGCTATCGACTGTGGATTAGCATGAACCGCACACTTCTCATAATGATACGTAAATGCATCTGTATTTATATTTCTTTCTGGATAACCATTACCAAAATTGGTCATTCCCGTAATCAGGATCCTAATTCCCCTTTCCTGAAGTTTAAAAAGTAGATAATCCAATAGATCAAGGTGTTCATTGCTGATCAGGTTACCATTTTTATCGGAGATTTCTACATCCCAAATATGGATACGATAAGCATTATATCCCAAACGGGCGAAGTGGTAAACGTCGCGATCAATAGCCTGCTTTCGATCGATGCCTTTATCGTGTAAAGCCCGAAAGGCATGGGCAAAAGGAACGGTATAATTGACGCCATAAAATGAAGCTTCAGCTTTGGAGTCGGACCAGCGCATGACACCTTCACGGTCGACAAAAACTGTAGGGACCTTTTTAATCGCCTTCGATTGAGCGTAAGAATTGACATAGCCCAAAAGAGCAAAGCAGCATAAAATAATTACACGCATGGTTTGTATCGATTTATAATTTTTTGGTTATTACTCTTACAAACCTATCAAACGTGATTATTTTTTAAGGCCACATATCGGACAAAGAACAACACAAATTGGACATCCCCAACCACCTAAAACAACAAACAATACTAACAATCAATTACTTACAAATAACCTTCCATATACACCTTTGGTGACATCCCAAATTCCGATTGAAAACATTTTGAGAAATAAGAAGCATTGGAGAATCCGACCATATACATCACCTCGGAAACGGTAAACTTTTTTTGCTGTAATAACAGCGCTGCTTTCTTGATACGAATGCTGCGTATATACTCCACCGGTGTATAGCCTGTTAGTTGCTTAATTTTACGATAGAGTTGTCTGGCGGCGACATCCGTGAGCTCACTGAGCCGCTGCACCGAAAATTCCGAATCGTCCAAATTTTCTTCGATCAGCTGTGTCACATTGGTCAGGAATTTTTCATCCGGTGAATGTACAGCTATTGCTTCTGTGGGTTTACTGATTTCGTCGATACGCAATTGAGCGACAATCTTATCTTTCCTATCCAAGAGCTGCAATAGCTGTATTTGGAGCAAGTCCAGATCAAAAGGCTTCGCCATATAAGCATCTATGCCGACGGCAACCCACTCGCGTCTGATCAGCTCATCGTTTTGTGCGGTAAGCAAAATAATCGGAATGGTTGCCGTCACGATATTTTGTCGTAGTTTTTTCACCATTTCAATCCCCCCCATATTGGGCATCATGGCATCCGTGAGAATAATGTCGGGCACAAAACTATGTCCGTCGATCAAGCGTAAGCCCTCGCTACCATCACTCACAATGCGGCAATCGTAATGCGACTGCATGGCATTTCGTAAAAAATCAGCGAGTTCGGCATTATCTTCGACGATCAGTAGTTTTCGTTTAGCCCCTACCGGTATGCTATCGGTCTCATCCTTATCGTTTACATGGTCATGTTTCCAACTAAGCGTTACGGCTGTGCCCTTTTGATCGCTCGCTATATCAACGCTCCAGCCCAACTGCTCACAATAACTTTTGACCAAGTACAGACCAACGCCCGTCCCCTGTACAGCACTCACTTCTTTCAGGGAAGAACGATAGAATTTGCTGAAGACATAAGGCAGGTCTTCGGGTGCTATACCAATTCCCGTATCCCGAACGATAAGCTTGACATCCGGACCAATTACTTTCAGCTGCAGTTCCACGCTACCCTCCGGACGATTATACTTACAGGCATTAGCGATGAGGTTGTTGAGAATCGATCCCAGTTTGGCTACATCGGTCTGTATAAAAAAGCTCTCTACATCGGTAACAAAGTCAATATGGACGGTACTGTACTCAGGCACCTGCTGCCAGTCAGCTATAATTTGTCTGCTATAGGCGACCAGATCCATCTGAGAGGTAAGCAGGCCCTGCAAGGGCGTCTGTTGCTGCTCTACCTGATCAAAAGTCATCAATTCCTGGATGAGATGACTGATTTTTAAGGCATTTCGATGAACACCATCCAGTTGCTTCTTTTTGTCACTGTTCTTTGTCTGCCGCATCATTTGGCTGACAGGGGCCAAAATCAGGCTCAACGGGGTTTTCAGCTCATGCGACACAGCTGTCAGGAAGTCCATTTTCATTTTTGTGAGCTCAAGTACCTTTCTCCGTTCGCGCCTTTCCCATTTTAGCGTACTGCGAACCCTGAAAAAATTGACGACCCAAAATAGCAGGAAAATAACAATGAGGACGTAAGCAGCTTTAGCCCAATAGCTTGCATACCATGGATAACGGATCTGAATATGGTAGGTATAAATCTCCGACACAACATGACCGGCGACATCCACTTTAGCCAACTGAAGGTCGTAGTTACCCGAACTTAAGTTGGACAGCAGCACTTTGTTATCACCCCGTTCCATCGGAATCCAGGTTTCATTTTTTCCTTTAAAAGCATAAGCTAGGCGATAGCCTAAATGATTTCCATAATCCAAATCGGAAAATTCAAGCCGGAGGTTATTCTGATCATGCGCCAAAGTGATCTCGTTTTTATACCGTAAGCCATAGTCGTAATTACCGAAACGTTCATTATTGACATACATTGCGGTGAGCACAATCTTTTTGGAACCATCCAGATCCGCTTGCTCATTTTGCGCGGGCAACAGGACCAGCTCATCAATTCCGCCCAGCACCACTTCCTCCCGCTCTTTATCGTAATACATCGAGGATATCCTTTGCCCGTATCTTAATAGTTCCGTTTTTAAACTCTGCTTATTAACCTGCCATACCCCAGTACTTGTTGCCAGCCAGATGCTTTCTTTGACCTCGGCCATGGCAGTTACTTCTCCTTTACCAACAGGATCAAAACGAACCAATGTATTTTTCCCGTCCGGAGCAATACGCCTCAATTCGCCATGTTCCCCTACCCACACCGTATGCTGCCTATCCTTCAGCATAAAGGTCGCCTGATCCAATGCATGCCCAGCGCTGTCTTTAAGCTCCGTTATTTTCCCTGTGGCCACATCAATGCTACTGATCCCCTTATTATAGAACAGCGCCAAGATCTTCCCCCTACCATTGTCAACGATCTGATTGGCAAAATCTTCCAGAAGACCGTCAGCTTTACTGAAATTACGGCTTGCTATGACCGGGCCCTTGGCTTCCAATAAACGGCTTCGGTTGACGACAAATATTCCCCCCATATAGGAGGCCACCCAGAGATTATCCTGTCCATCTTGCAAGATGTCGTACGACCATTTCGCATTTCGTCTTCCACTGGCATCGACAATTGTAAAGGTTTTAAACTGTTTCGTATGCGCATCAAACACATTGACGCCGCCGTCTGAGGCTATCCACACCAATCCCGTATGATCCTCAAATATATCCCGGATACGGTTGTGTGCCAGACGATAGGTCTTGGCATCCATACGGTACCAGCTGCTTTCCGTATTTTTGTCGTCCAGCCCACGTACACGGATCAAACCATTATCGCCGCCCAGCCAATACCAGCCATTGCGATCCCTGTTAATTTTATAAAAACGGTTGCCGTCGCTGCTCGCAGTCAATTGATAGATCGGCAGTATTTTTTCCACCTTACGGTTGGACCATAAGGAAAATCCCAGGTCTGTACCCAGCCAGATATTTTCCGACCGATCCTTAAAGATACTCCACACGATGTTATTGGCCAGCGAGTTTCTATTCCGGGAATCATGTTTGATCCGTTTGACCAACTGCTGATCCAGCTGATACGTAAAAAGACCATCATCCGTACCGACAAGCAAGGTGTTGGAATCTTTGGAAGCCATCGCTTTGATGGGATGATTTTGTAATACCGGAGTTTTCTGAAGCGTATGATTCTTCGTATTATAGCGATACAGGCCGTATTCTGTTCCAACATAGGTACTTGCCGATTCCGGAATAGAAAATATAGAATTCACAAATTGATTACTACCCGGCCTATAATCTGGAAGTGGGAGAGGCACAATATCTTTTTTCGATGGATTTAATTCAAAAAGTCCATTATATGTACCGATTAAGATTCTATCGCCCACCTTTTCCAGTGCATACACGGCGGTTTTTGATTTGTTCTTTGGAAATGAATTCTGATAATCGATAAGTTTACGTGTCTTGGTATTATAGCAATACAAACCACTTATTGAACCGATCCACAAGGTATCGCCAACAAGGAGCAAAGACCTGACATCTCCAGGTCCCCCTGCCGGAAAAGATTCAAATCGGTCGTACTGATAGTTATAGAGCAGCACTCCCTGCCCTGTCCCCAATGCGAAATGTTTATTATCGATCAGTGCAATACAGTAAACGAACGTCTGAAAAGGAGATTTGGTCCCCGTGAGCGGCTGTAGTGCATAGCCATCATAATTAAATAACCCATTGTTACTTCCGAGCCAAAGCATCCCCAAGCTATCCTGTGCAAAAGAGTGGACTGTATTTGCATTCGTTCCCAAGGAAATATTGCGAAAAGAGGGATAATCCAGCGATTGCCCGAAAACAGCCGTACCCACGAAGGAACAGACAAGTAACCAACAGAAATAAAGAGACTGCATTTTTTATAAGCGCTATACCACAAACTTAATTATTTCAAACGGAATACTGCTTATCCAATCAATTGTGCCAAGCGAAAATAGCGTCCTTTACGCCGATGTGCAACTCTTACTTTTCTACCGTTTTCAAGGCGGTTTGATTTCACCAGCAATCCTGCCTAAACGAAATTTTTTCAAACGAAGCCTCATAGCGGTTGTTCTTTTTAAAAAAAAGTATATATGGCACATTTAGAAGTAAAACCGAGAAACGGAGCGCCCTGGTGGCTATGGCTGCTGCTTTCACTTATCGCGCTGGGATTGGTCCTGTATTTTATAAACCGTTACAACAGTGACGCCAGGTTAAATAACCCCACTCCAGATACAAGCATTAACGAAACAGCGCCGCAAACAGATACGCTTTAGACTCCGTTGCATATAAAAAATTGATCACCCAATAAAATTGAAGACATGGCATTAGAAGAAAAAAAATATAATCATCTGATTGAACTCGGTGGAAGCGATTACGAAATTGTCGATGGCGAACCTGATATCCGGGGCTGGAAAGTAAAGAATGAGGCCGGCCAACTGCTCGGCAAGGTAGATGATCTGCTCTTTGACCCTGAAAGCCAACAGGTCCGTTACATCATTATCGATCTCCATGACGCCGAATTTGTTATTGACGAAGATAAGAAAGTATTAGTCCCCATTGGACTGGCGTCGCTTTACGATGGCACACAGATTCAGCCCAGCAATGAAGAAGCTTACACAACCCCAGCTGTTGAGCCGATCGATCATAGCGTGATCCTAACGGTAGACGAAATCCCAACGGAAGAACCCGCAACCGATTATCTGTACAACCCTGCCGATGATGGCGAAGTTGTGGTGATATCCGTCAACGAAGATCAGTTAATCCGCTTACCTGCTTACCAACAGGATCAGCTCGATCCCGAAACAGAACTTAGTATCCGTCATATATTTGAAGGCACCGGCGATGTGGGTTTTATCGTGAGCGAAAGCAGCTATCACCCGACGGAATTCTATGATCATTATCACTTTAGTGAAGACACGTTCTATAGCGGCGGGAAAAAGACCGAAGGTCTTCCGCCGGATCAGACCCAACGGACCAGAAGGGTGACTGCCAGACATGAGCAAACCACAGGACATGAGCCAGGCACGCTCGACAATAACAGTGAATTATAGGATAATCAGATATAACTATTATATCAGGAACTATTACATCAGGCTTAAATTACAGCATTTATTTAAGCCTGATGTCTATTTATAGCTATTTTATCGGGCCGTATTTACCGAATTGACTTGTTAAAATACCCAAACCGCCAGTATTTTATAACCTATCGCGATAAAAAACTACCCAAATCCCTCTAACGTCCTATAAACTGCATTAAAATTGCAGGATTTGTAGAAAATCAATACAAATCGGTTATGAAAACAACATATAAAAACATCCACGTAAAGAATAGACAAACCATCAGGAGGTATTATGAAAAATATAGCTGGTATAAACTTGACAGGGAAGAGCTTACACAGGAATTACTTATCCGCGGCGGTTTTCTAGCAATTTTTACCTGGCTGCTATGGTAAGCCGCTGTTCAATTGAATTTACGCGTATTGGTCTTTCTTAAGTGATGACCTATTCATCTACCTTGCCTTTTGCATATAGTAAATCATCACCGGTAAGCATGGTTTTGCATATTGGATAGATGACGGTATCAGCCCATAGCGGATTGCTATTTAAATCAGTGGACCGATCAAATTTTGCAGTATGACATATATCATTTGGATTTAAGAAAAGAATAATTTAAACAAACTAAAGAATCTCCTACATTGTCCTTATACGAAAGACTGCTTGTCCCAGTCATGAAGAATGTTTTTTAAAGCTAGGCACCTTTCCACCTAGCTTTTTTAATTGTATCCAGTTTTGTTTCAATAGCTTGAACGCTTCCGCATATTGGTTGCTTTTTTGTAAAAAAGCAAACGATTTATTTCGGGCATCCGTTCATGAAGTAAACATCAGTTTATTTACTTTTCTAAACATTGGATTATGAAACAAGAAACTGGAACTACCCCAAAATTTAAAGCTAAGGCTACTGTTAAAGCTGATCCAGCGTTGCAGGAGCTCTTTTTGGATGAAATAATGGACCTCTACTGGGCCGAAAACCATCTTGTCAAATCGTTGCCAAAAATGATAAAAGCGGCATCATCACCGGCATTGGCCACTGCTATCGAAAATCATCTCAAGGAAACAGAAGAGCACGTTTCGCGGCTGGAACAGATATTCAAGCTATTGGGCAAAGAAGCACTGGCTAAAAAATGTGATGCAATGGAAGGGCTTACCAAAGAAGCGGAGGGCATCATCGAAAGTACTCCAGTGGGGACCGCAACCCGGGACGTGGGTATTATTTTGGCTTCTCAAAAAGTAGAGCATTATGAAATCGCCAGCTATGGTGGTCTGCTCCAGCTTGCTGCCACATTGGGACTGCAAGAAGTGGCCGAATTGCTTGAGCTGACACTCGGAGAGGAACAAACGGCTGACGCAATGCTCACTGAGGTGGCAGAAAATAAAATTAACTATACGGCGGCAAAAGAATAATAACACATCAAGTAACATGAAAAAGAGAGAAACAGAAATAAAAAAGGTCAAACAGCCTGAAAACGAAAAAACAAAATCATTAGATCAGCATATAGTCGATGCGACCGGCCAATTGATGACCACCGACCAGGGAGTGAAGATCAACGACGATCAAAATTCATTACGTGCAGGTGACCGCGGAGCTACGCTGCTGGAAGATTTTATCCTACGGGAGAAGATTACCCATTTTGACCACGAACGTATCCCCGAACGCGTGGTGCACGCCCGGGGGTCGGGCGCACACGGCATTTTTAAGTTGTACAAGCCGCTGGGAGAGCTGACCAAAGCTGGTTTTTTGAACGATACAGAAATAGAGACCCCGGTATTTGTACGTTTTTCTACGGTTGCTGGTTCCAGGGGATCCACAGACCTGGCCCGTGATGTTCGTGGCTTTGCCGTCAAATTCTACACACAAGAAGGAAATTTCGATTTGGTAGGCAACAATATGCCGGTATTCTTTATTCAGGATGCGATGAAATTCCCGGATCTGGTACATGCCGTCAAACCTGAACCGGACAATGAAATCCCGCAGGCAGCTTCCGCACATGATACTTTTTGGGATTTTATTTCCTTGATGCCGGAGTCTACCCATATGATCATGTGGTTAATGAGTGATCGAGCCATTCCACGCAGCTACCGGATGATGGAAGGCTTTGGCGTACACACATTTCGATTTATTAATAAGAAGGGAGAAGCCACCTTTGTTAAATTTCATTGGAAGCCGCTTCTGGGGGTACATTCCGTCGCTTGGGATGAGGCGCAAAATATTTCAGGTAAGGATCCTGATTTTCACCGGCGCGATCTTTGGGATGCTATCGAAAACGGCGCATTCCCGGAATGGGAGTTAGGCGTGCAGATCGTTCCAGAGGCAGATGAGTTTAAATTTGATTTTGACTTGCTAGACTCTACCAAAATTATTCCTGAAGAACTTGTCCCCGTACAGCGAATTGGAAAAATGACGCTCAATCGTAATCCCGACAACTTTTTTGCGGAAACGGAACAGGCTGCTTTTCACATAGGCAACGTCGTACCAGGGATAGATTTCACCAATGACCCCTTATTACAGGGACGTCTCTTTTCATATACGGATACACAATTGATTCGCTTAGGTGGTCCTAATTTTCACGAAATACCAATTAATCGGCCGATCAACCCATCACACAATAACCAACGAGACGGATTTATGCGCCAGAGGATTGACCGCGGAAAAACTAGCTATGGGCCAAATTCGCTCGGTGGTAACGACCCCGCCCAGGTGAAGGAGGCAGATGGTGGCTTTACGAGCTATCAGGAACGTATTGACGCGAGAAAAGTGCGCGCACGTAGCGATAGTTTCCGCGATCATTTTAGCCAGGCAAGGTTGTTTTTTCACAGCCAGTCAGAGCCCGAGAAAAATCATATTATTGATGCGTTCAGTTTCGAATTGGGGAAGGTAAAAACCGTCGCTGTAAGGCAACGTATGATTGGTATCTTGTCTTTAGTGGATAAAGGCCTAGCTGCTGAAGTAGCGTTTGCACTTGGGTTAAAGGTGCCGCAGGAACCCGAAAAGCCGATCAATCGCAGTTTTCCGGCCGATGCTGACCCCGAAAATTTTGAGCCTATCCAAGTTGAAGGAAAGGTTAAAGTTTCATCTTCATTGAGTATGAAAGATACGGTAAAAGATAGTATCCAAAGCCGAAAAGTAGCCATACTTGCTGCGGATGGAGTTGATGCGGTATCTCTGCAAACGGTAAGCGAAGCTATTGTAGCCGCTGGTGCGGTAGTGCATGTTATTGCCCCGAAACTGGGCGAGATCACGGCCTCTGATAATTCGAAAATCCCGGTTGAAGAGAGCTTCCTGACGGGGGCATCTGTACTGTATGATGCTGTATATGTGCCTGGTGGAAAAAATAGTGTAGCAACACTGGAAGCGGAGGCAAACGCTATACATTTTCTGAATGAAGCGTTTAAACATTGTAAAGCAATTGCAGCGGATGCGGATGCAATTCAGGTATTGGAAGCTACTTATTTCTTCGATAAGCTTCCCGACGAATTTTCAGAGAAAACTGTGCTTGAAGAAGGAGTCATTGTCGAAAAAGACGCCAGTGATTTAGCGGAGAAATTTGTCAAAGCAATTGCGCAGCACCGCTTTTGGGAGCGTGAAAAACCAAGACAGGTACCGGCTTAGAAAAGTGACGGTAACGATAAAAAAGCCCGGTAATATGCCGGGCTTTTGCTATTTAAGATGGTATTTATCCGATCGGATCTTTTCTTTAGTTTGCCAGTATCGCAATCGCGCCTTCATTGCCCTGCTGGGCGGCAAGGTCGCATACAGAAAGCCCGCGGACATCAAGGAGCGTTGGATCTGCGCCCTTCTCGAGCAACAGTTTTAATACATCATTGCGGCCAAACATGGCCGCAAACATCAGTGCTGTACCGCCGTTGCCATGTTGTAGGTTTAAGTTTGCACCATGTCGAATGAGAATCTCAGCGATATCCTTATAGCCCTTGAAGGCAACCCCCATCAATGCGGTATTGCCACCATTATCCTGTGCATCAACATCGGCACCAGATTCGAGCAATAGCTTAGCCGCGGCGAGCTGATTATTATAGCAGGCGATAATCAACGGCGTGTAGCCTTTGGTGTCACGGCTATTTAAATCTACCTGCTGTCGAATAAGTTCCTGTAATACTTCGACATTGCCTAGGCGGGCGGCATGTATAATTACTTCTGTCATCTGTGTCATATCGGAATTGTCCTTATTTATAACTAAAAATTACTTATTTAAGTTATTACAGGAACAAAAGCTAAAGTACAAGGGTTTGGAAAATATTGATCTGCACCGTTTCCCAGCTATTCTTACCTGGTTGTTATAGTAAGGTAACATATACCCAAGGAGATATCAATTCACAATATCCAAACCATTTGCAGTTCTGTGTTGTCCTATCTGTAAACTTAAATCAACAACACATTGAACAGATTTGCCCGGATTGCTTTAAAAACAATATTGTGGATTATTGGAGGAATAATTACGCTTTTTATTCTTATCGTTTTCCTGCTTCGCCTACCTTCCATACAGAATTATATCGCTGGTAAAGTGACACATTATGTCGAAGGAAAGATCGGCACCCCCGTCAAAATTGGTTACATCAATATCGATTTTCCTAAAAAATTGGTTCTGGAAGATATCTATCTCGAAGATCAAAGTAAGGATACTTTAGTTGCCGGAAAAAGCATAGCGGTTGATATCAATATGCTGAAACTATTAAAGAATACTGTTGAAATCCAAAGCCTGGAAGCCGATGGTATTACCACCAAAATACGTCGCACCTTGCCCGACAGCAGCTTTAACTTTGACTATATCGTCAAAGCCTTTGCCTCTGAAAAGGAAAGCGAACCAACTGCCGACACAACTTCAGCCCTGCTGTTTAACCTCGATAAGGTTAAGTTTTCAAAAATACATTTTGTCTATGCCGATGAGGTTATCGGTACAAGTGCCGATGTGTATCTGGGCAGCATAAATACCAATATTAAAAAATTTGACTTGACCAAGAACATGGCCTTTGACTTACCAAAAATAAAAGTCGACGGGCTAAATGCAACGGTAAAACAATGGAAACCAACAACTGATGGATCTGGCCCTTCGGTTGAAGATTTTGGTATCACCGATAAAACTGCACAAACCACATCCCTCCTTCCTGATGTAGGCATACAGGTAGCCGAGCTCAGTAATGTGCTGGTTCGTTATGAAGATGAATCGAGTGCACTTAAATCTCAATTTATCCTGAAAAACTTCTATGCCGCTATCAATAAGATTGATCTCAACAAAGAATTTGTCGACATCCAAAAGCTCGATCTCGACGGTTCGGATAATAATGTCCTGCTGGGAAAAATCCAAAAATATTCGGTCTCAGCAGCAAAAACCAGCGAAGTTGAAGCCGACAACAGCAGCGCAGCAAAGATGAACTGGATCGTTTCGGCAAAAGACATTAACATCAATAATACCAGTATCCGATTTAAAGACGACAACCAGCCCCGCATCAAGGGATTCGACTATTTTAACATCCAAATGCCGGGTCTCAAAACCAGGCTGACTGATCTCTACTACAGCGCCGATTCCATCAGTGGATCATTGAAAGAGCTTATCGCTGCCGACCATTCCGGTTTTGTCATCAAACAGCTGAAAGCCGATTTTAACTATACCAGTACAGGTGCCGAAATTAAAAATCTATATGCAGAAACTCCCCGTACTCTGATCCGCGATTATATTAAGCTAAGTTATCCTTCTCTGGATATCATCGGCAAAAAGCCAGAACTGATCACGGTCAATGTCAACATCACAAAGAGTTATATTGATATGCGCGATATCCTATTTCTCGCACCCTTCCTGGACACCATGCAGGTAATGAAGCCGCTGTTGGACAAGAAATTTTATATTGACACCCGCGTAACTGGCCGTGTAGATGACTTGAATATTCCGAATATCGATTTCCGCACACTTTCCAATACCCGGCTGATTGCCAGTTTACATTTAAAAGGATTACCCGATATGAATAAATTGTCGGTAGACCTCAACCTTAAAAAATTAACTACCGGCCGTTCGGATATCGAAAAGCTGGTTTCCAAGTCGATGCTGCCTCAGGGTATCGAGCTACCCAACACCATTGGACTTAGTGGCACATTTAAAGGCGGAATGACTGCCTTCAATACAAAACTTGCATTGGTGACCGAAAAAGGCACAGCCAAATTAGACGGAAAGGTCCAAATGACCAAGCGAGATACCAGCTATGATGCAGCAGTAAGCATTCGTGACCTCAACATCGGTCAAATCATGAAAATGGACAGTACGCTGGGTATTCTTTCTTTTGAAGGCAAAATTAAAGGCAGAGGCACAGATCCAAAAAAACTGATGGCTAACTTTGATGGTAAAGTCATCCGCATGGATGCCATGGGCTACCGCTATCATGATATCGACATGAATCTGTCTGCCGATAAAGGCGCCATAAAAGCTAATATTCTAAGTCCTGATCCCAATATCAAACTAAAACTGGATGCCACGGCCAATATGAATTCTACCTATCCCAAAATAGCATTCGAACTAGTGGCCGACAGCATCAACCTACAAAAGTTAAAGCTGATGCAGGAAGCTGTCAGCTACCGGGGCAAGCTGAGCGGTAACTTCAGCACTGCAGATCCAGACTTTTTGAATGGCGAAGCGCATATTACCAATTCGTTGATCCGATATAACACTGATCGTTATGCACTGGATACTGTCTCCCTCTTGGCCAAGGCCGATACAAGCAGTAACCAGTTGGTATTGCGGTCCGATTTTTTAAATGCCCACTTGGTCGGCAAGTACAAAATGCTGGAACTGCAGAGTGCGGTCCAAGATCTCCTGCAAGTGTATTATAAACCCGAAAAGCCGGTTAAGATTCCGCCCTACTCGCCGCAGGTCATCGAATTTTCAGCACAACTTACCCGCAATAAACTCATTCAGGATTTTCTTCCTGAGCTGACGGAAATGAAAGCCATTACCCTGGATGGTCTCTTTAACAGTACATCGAAAAACCTATCGGCCAAATTAGATGCACCACGCGTGGTCTATGGTGGTACCGAGATCAACAATGTTACCCTAGATATCAACAGTCTGGACAGTGCCCTTTACTATTCGGCCTTAATCAACAAAGTTAAAGTCAGCAGCATTGAACTCACCAACACCGTTTTTAGTGGAAAGGTCGCGCAAAATACGGTTAATCTGGGGTTGTGGATCAAGGATAAGCATGATAAAGAACAATATCATCTGGGAGCCGATATGCAGGCCAAAGATGGTGTATTTGTATTCAGCTTACTACAGGACGGCTTAATGCTCAACTACGATAAGTGGGATGTGGCGCCCAACAACACCTTAAAATTTGGTAGCGCCGGCCTATTGGCTAATAATTTTGTCCTCAGCAACAAGGGACAGGAACTGCGCATCGCTTCTCAGGACAGCATCCTGAACTCACCAATTGATGTGGCGTTTAAAAACTTCCGCATCGAGACCCTGAGCAAGATGGTTATGAGTGATAGTCTGGATCTTGGCGGCGGCATAAACGGACAAACGACGCTATCTAGACTGGAAAGCAGTCCGGTTTTTATTGCAGATATGACCGTAGATAAGTTTTACTTCGGAAAAGATACCGTGGGCAACGTCAATATCAAAGTCAATAATGAACGCGAAAACACCTACAATGCCCATGTGAGCATTACCGAAAATGGTAACAACCTCGTCCTGAGCGGTGATTTTATCAATCCGCCGCAAGGCGACGCAACGCTCGACTTCACACTGGATATCGCGCCACTGACGATGAAGACCGTACAGGCATTCAGCATGGGAAATCTCAAAGATTCAAAGGGCAAACTCGAAGGGCAGTTAAAAATAGCAGGATCGCCTTCAAAACCACAGATTAGGGGTGACCTTAATTTCAGGGAAGCCGAGTTCAATGTGGCCATGCTCAATGCCCTATTCAAAGCAAAGGATGAACAGATCCGTTTTGATCAAAATGGAATATCGTTCCCCAAATTTGAACTCGAAGACAGCAAAGGCAATATTGCCCAGGTCAGCGGTTCTGTCAATACCCAAACCTATACCGATTTTGACTTTGACCTCAACATCGTCATGGACAATTTTGAAGTACTGAATTCCACGCAGGCAGACAATGATCTATTTTACGGAAAAATGTTTCTTGGCACCGATCTGCAGATCGGCGGAAATCTTAACAAACCCGTTGTAGACGGTACAATCAAGGTCCTAGACAGTACCGATTTCACGATGGTGATGCCAAACAATGATCCCGGTATGGCCGATCGGAAGGGCGTGGTCGAATTTGTGGATAAACGGGATACGGCTACCGCAAATGCGCTTGCCAGATTAGATTCTATGACTGTAACAAAGCTTACAGGAATAGACGTCGATCTGAACCTGCAGACTGATAAGGACGCCAAATTTAAGATTCTGCTCGACGCAGGATCACAAGATGCCCTAAACATTCAAGGCGAGGCTGAATTAAATGCAGGTGTAGATGCCAGTGGTAAAATAACCATGTCAGGAACTTTTACTGTGGAGCAAGGGAGCTATTCATTCAGTTTTGGACCTGTGAGCAGAGACTTCAAATTTCAGAAAGGGAGTACAATTACCTGGAATGGCGATCCATTGGACGCGCAGCTCAATATTACGGCAGTGTACACCTTGAAAGCACCAACCCTGGAACTGGTTGCGCCACAGCTTGGTACGCAGAACGCAAACTTGTATAAGCAAAAGATACCTTTCGACGTGCTGCTGAAAATTTCAGACCAACTGTTTCAGCCACAGTTGAATTTTGATATCGACCTGAATGCCAATAATGCCATCGTATCACAGGACGTCATCAGTAAGGTAGACAATGCACTGACCACCTTACGTGATAATCCTTCCGACCTGAACAAACAAGTCTTTTCACTGATTGTGTTGGGGCGCTTTATGTCGGCCAATCCATTTGAAAGCCTTTCCGGTGGCGGAGGTACAGAGGCACTGGTACGAAATAGTGTCAGTTCGTTTTTGAGTTCGCAGCTCAATCGCCTTGCCTCCGATTTAATTACAGGCGTTGAACTTGATTTCAACCTGACATCAGAAGACGATTACAGCACTGGAACGGCCCAGACGCGCACCGACCTGAATATCGGCGTCTCCAAAATGCTGCTCAACGACCGGCTGAAAGTCAATATCGGATCTAACTTTGAAGTAGAAGGAAATTCACGACCAGGAGAAACTGCCAATAATATTGCCGGCGATATACAACTGGATTATCAGCTTTCACAAGACGGACGGTACTTTGCCCGCTTCTACCGCAAAAACCAATATCAGGTCACTTTACAGGGGCAATTTGTTGAAACCGGAATCGGCTTTATCATCACGATGGACTACAACCGATTTAAGGAAATCTTTATGCGTTCCAAAAAGCTCAAGGAATATTATAATACCGGCAGCAAGAAGTTTAGAAAACGTTTTGATGTCGATCGTATGGAGCAGGATTCGGCTTATCGAGACAGTGTACGCACAGTGATCCGCGACAGCCTGATGCTCCATAGTCCCGAATACCGTAAACGGATAGAGGATCAGGAAAAAGAGCAGCAGCACCGCCAGCAGGTGGACAGCACAGCAAACAGCGCACGGAAAAATAGTGCGCCGAAGCACTTAGACACGATCAAAACCACAGCAATTAAAAATGAAGACGAGGAAAGGGCTTACCATGCAAATTAAACTACACTGGCTGATTGGCCTATTTACGATAAGCAGCATCATTGCTGCCTGTTCGTCGACCAAAAACCTGCCCGAAGGTGAGAGCCTGTACGTGAAGGGAAATGTCAACATCGCATCCGATACCATTTCAAATAAAAACAAAGAAAAGCTGGCGGCCTACCTGGCCGAATCGCTACGCCCGAAGCCCAACAAGCGCGTTTTGGGGATGCCCTACAAGCTGTATTTTAACAATATGGCCGGCGACACCGCCAACAGCAATTTTCTGAAACGTTTTCTTAAAAAAATAGGTGAAGAACCCGTACTGCTGAGTGAGGTGAACAGGGAGTACAATGAGAATCTACTGCGCAACCGGCTTGAGAATATCGGTTTTTTCAATGCGGAAGTTACTTCGGATACAATCGTTGAAAATAAAAAAGCTACGGTAGACTATACCGCCAAGCCCAATCTGATCTACCGGATCAGATCCGTCACTTTTGATGTGGACAGCACGACCCAGCTCGGCCGCGATATTCAGGGGACTTCCGGTGAGAGCCTGCTACGGCCAAACAACAACTATAGCTTGGATGTAGTACTCAACGAACGGGACCGGATAGACAATGTCCTTAAAAATAAGGGTTATTATTATTTTAGCCCAGACTATATCCTGGTGCAGGTCGATAGCACCATCGGCAACCATAAAGTCAATCTGTATGTCACGGTAAAAAAAGAAGCCCCTGAGCAGGCCCGGGTACCGTCCAAAATCAACAAGATTTATATCTACCCCAACTATACGGAGACCGGGGCAGGCTACCAGCGGTCGGCCCGGAATGCCGAACCCTTTGATAGCAGTTATTATTTTATCGATCCAAAACACAGCTTTCGCAAACCTGTTATTGCCAATCACATCTTTTTCAAGCGGGGCGACCTGTACAACCGCGATGCCCACAACCGGACCATCAGCCATTTGGTAAACCTGAACAGCTGGAAATTTGTCAAAAATAACTTTGTGGACAGCAAGGAAGTGCCCAACGCACTGGATGTGTACTATTATCTTACCCCCCTGCCCAAGAAATCCATTCGGGTAGAGCTGCTGGGCAAGATGGCTTCCGTCTACAACGGGACCGAGGTCAATGTCAACTGGACCCTGCGAAATGCTTTTAAAGGAGCCGAAAAGCTCAATATCAATGTATTTGGCGGCTACGAACTGCAGACGGGTGGCAATGCCGACCTCAATTCCAGTTATTTCCGGTATGGTACCGAGGCCACCTTAACCTTTCCGAGGATATTGACGCCATTTGGTACCATCAATCCTTCGCGCCAATTTATTCCGAACACCTATATCAAGGCACGCTATGAATTTTTAAACCGACGGAAAGCCTATACCCTCAATTCCATGGCGCTGAGCTACGGTTATACCTGGCAAGAGAACGAAGAGAAACAGCATGATCTGGCGTTGATGGAAATCACCTATGTACAGCCGAGAGGCATTTCCGAAAGCTATAAAATGCAGATGGATACCATTCCGGCGTTGCGGCATGTGATCGATCCCCAATTCACGATTGGGCCCAATTATAATTTCACCTTTCAGAACACCATGAAGAGACACCTGCAGAATACCTTCTATTTTAAGGGCAATCTGGACCTGTCGGGCAATATTCTGGGATTGATCAAAGGGGCGGATTTTAACAAGGGAAAAACGTTTAAACTCTTTGACGCCTACTTCTCGCAGTATATCAAAGCCAGTGTGGATGGCAGGCATTATTTCAAGCTCAGCGAAAATTCACAGATCGCATCACGGGTGAGTATAGGGATGAGCTACTCGTATGGCAATTCGCGTTCCCTGCCCTATCTTAAGCAATATTATGTGGGCGGACCAAATAGTATCCGTGCCTTTGGCGCACGTGCGATCGGACCCGGCACAGTAGCTCCGGAAAGGTTGGGCAATGGACTTTTCTATGCCGATCAGACAGGCGATATCAAGCTAGAGCTGAATACCGAATACCGGGCAAAAATTGCTGGTCCTGTCCATTGGGCCGCCTTTATCGATGCTGGGAATGTATGGCTGCAGCGGGACGATGAGACCAAGCCAGGCGGTAAATTCAGCAAGGATTTCCTGCAGGAACTAGCCGTCGGCGGCGGCTTGGGATTACGGTTTGATTTTACGTTTCTGATCCTGCGCACCGACTTTTCCATCCCGTTCCGTATCCCCTATTTACCGAAGGGCGAGCGTTGGGTATTTAAGGATATCGACTTTGGAAGTTCAAGATGGCGAAAAGATAATCTAATGTTTAATCTTGCGATCGGTTATCCATTTTGATCTAGTCATGTCAACGTAATGATCACATAAAACCGAAGTCCTTATGATCAATGAAAACTTTCTGGGTATTATTGCGGGTATCCTCACATCTATTTCTATGCTGCCGCAGCTCATCAAAGTGCTAAAGGAAAAGAATGTGGATGACCTTTCCCCGGTTATGCTACTAACATTAATCATAGGACTTTCCCTATGGGTATGGTACGGCATAATGAAAAGCGAAGTACCGATTATCTATTCAAATAGCTTTGCTGTTCTCGTGAACCTTTGCCTGTTGATCAGTTATCTGATTTATAGAAAAAAGACCTAAAAAAAGGCGGATAACATTGCTGCTATCCGCCTTTAACACGAAAACACTATTCTACAAACCGTTCAACCAACTATTCACCTCATCTTGTGTTTTACCTGTTTTCTTTTGAAGTTTACCTACCAACTCATCTTCCTTGCCTTCTGCATATAGTAAATCATCATCTGTAAGATCCGCATATTGCTGTTTTACCTTACCTTTAATTTCGTTCCAACGACCTTTCCATGTTAATTCGCTCATAATAATTTTCCTTTCGTTTTTTATTAATAGAACAGCCTGCAGCTGGAATCGTTTAAAAAAAAATGTTATCAAATGTTAAAAAAATATTCACGGTGATTTTACTCCGTTTTATCAATGGTAGTTTCCTCTGGATCGAGTGGTGCCGGTGGAATTTCATCCACATTCCGCTCTATTTCCTGCGTTTCCACATGTACCGCAAACTCAGAAGGTTCGATCGGAATAGCCATTTCCGTTGCGTACTCTCGGGTAAAAATAGCACCAAAATAAAGGATTGCAGCGGTATAATATACCCAAAGCAAAATAAGCACAAAAGAACCTGCTGCTCCATAAGTATCCTGCGTTGCCGAACGTTCTAAATAGATTCCGATCAAGTAACGGCCAATCACAAAAAGAATGGCTGTAAATAGAGCTCCGGCGCGAACAGTCTTCCATTGAATATTGACATCGGGTAAGGTTTTAAAGATCACGCTAAAGAGTAGGACGATAACCACAAAGGAGATGACAAAATTGATTAAGTTCATCAGCACGACCGTGATTTCCGGGAAATAGCGCTGCAGCTGCCCGGTAAGTGCAAGAATGATTCCGTTGATAATCAATGTCACCACCAACAGGAAACCCAGACCGATTACAAGCGATGACGATAACAACCGGTCCTGAATTAATTTTAACCAACCCTTTTTAGGTTTTGGGCGTACATGCCATATTTTATTGATGGAGTTTTGCATATCGCCAAAAACCGTAGTTGCACCGATAATCAGGGTCACTATACTGATCACCAGTGCCATATTGGATTTACCCGACAGCTGGAGGTTCTGAATGACCTCTTCAATCTGTTTGGCGGCACTATTGCCTACTAAGCCGTTAAGCTCGGCAAAAACCTTTCCCTGAATGGCTTCGGCACCATAAAATATTCCGGCCAGTGCGATCATTAAAACTAAAATGGGACCAATGGAGAAAACGGTATAATACGATAATGAAGCACTGTATTTCATGGAGTCTTCATTCATAAATCCCGATACAGTATTTTTAAGTATTGTCCAATACTGCTGCAGCTTGCTTGTCTCTTCCTTTTTTACATCCATTGCGCTCGTGTTTTTTATTCGTTATTGTTCAAAATCTGTCTTATTTTCTAAGAAAGAAACTCTTAAAGAGAACAGAACGTTTTGTTTTTTAGGAAAATATAGTCCGCATCATACATTTTCTTCCTCGGCAGGAGCCTATCCTATGCGAGAGACACGAAATAAGTCCCCTCAAAATCAAGCAGTAAACCTGTACAAATTATCATTAAAGAAATAAAGACAAACTAATGATTAATCTGCCTTGTTCCCCTTAAAGACAGCATACAAGATTATCTAAAAAGAGCATCAATATTAAAAAAAGCATAACGAAAAAATGAAAAGTAATCAGAACGACCCAAATATTTTAAATGACCTTATTAAAATCAACAACGATCGCATCGAAGGATATAAGCTGGCGGTTGATCTGGCCAACGAGCAGGGCGAAGGTGCCCGGGAAGCGGTCTTTAACCAGCTCGCTGCGCAATCTGAAAATTTTATTGCCGAACTGAGTCCACTTGTTGAACTTGCCGGTCAATACGTCACGGACCGGACAAAACTGAGCGGCGAACTATTCAGGCTGTGGATGGTGATCAGATCAAAACTGTCAGGTGGCAATATGCAGTCTTTGTTGGAGCAATGTGAACGGGGTGAGGCGGCTTTTAGCGAAGTCTACGAGAAAGCACTTGCGGAGGAAAACAAGCTATCCGTTGGAACCAAAAACCTCATACAGATTCAGCTGAGCCAGCAGCGGGAAGCCCATGAAAACATTAAAATTCTGTGCGGGATCTAGATTTTTCTGCATCAATGAGTCAATGCAAAAATAGTAAGAAAAAAAATAGGCTAGGGAACCAATCCCTAGCCTATATAAATACAATAATCTAACTTGCCTAAGTTATCCAAAAAACCACTGTCAGCGCAAGAATGTTTTAAAAATTTCTCAAAAATTCCGACTGAGCATCAGTAGCGTCGCCCCTATCTTCGTCAGGAAATTGATACATGAATTAATATCCTAGTTTTGCCAAACGTCCATACATCTCCACAAAAGCGCATTGATCTAACAGCCACTTGGATTTTTGCTTTTTCTCCAAAGTCCAGTCGACATCAAAAAGTCCGTCCTGATCCCTCATCTTATACCATGCACGGTCTAGGTTTTTCGCAAAAACATCAATATAGGTTCTATTTCCGTCCTGTTCAAATAAACTGATATATCCCCTCATCATTACAGCATGGAACCATAAGTTACTATTCTTTAACATTGGAAAAGTATCTTGGTCCGTGGTCTGAAAAAAATACGCTAAACAAGCTTTTGCCAGGTCTTGGGCATCAATCAGATATTTTTTTTCCTTGGTAAGCTTGTAAAGCAACGCTGCTGCTTGCAACATCTGTCCGGAATTATAGGAATACTTGGCCTTACCAATATTTCCATTGAGCTGAATATTATCCCAATAGAGTTTATCCGTTGGGTCTTGCAGACCTGCCTTTGTCCACGCATAGAGTTGTCGCGCTTCATTCAGATAGTCTCCCTCTTTAGTAGCTTCAAACAGCTTTAGTGCAAATACTGCCGCAGGAGCATTGGAACAGGTATTTTTAGATTCTTTTTTCTGTTCACACCAATAGATTCCACCACCGAGCTTGTCATCCGCACCACTTTTTACAAAAGCCCAGATCTCTTTCGCATGCTTAAGATAATCGACCTTTTTTGTCTGCAGATAACTATCGGCAAAGTCAATACCCAACCAGACGTTATCATCATAAAACCGGTCTGATGGCGGAGCAGAATTGATATAGGAAGCATAACCAACGGGCTCTCTGGAATGATCCCTATATTCCATTAATCCTGGCAGCACGCGTTGGTCCAGGATCTTTTGGTAAAGCGCTTTGTTCTTTGGTAGTTCCATCAATGTGTTTACAGCGGAAAAGCTTCCGGAGAATGGCCATAGGTAAGCATATTTCTTTTGCACGGTCGCCTGTTCGGAATTATCAAGATAGTCCGCTTTAAAGGTTTCGTCGAAGGGATATTTCTCGGTCAACAGTTGATTTTTGGTATTTCCATACTTAGCGTAAATAATAGCTAACGTTCTTTGGGCACGTTCGGCAGACTGACCTTTATTGAATTGTCCATAGCCTGTTAAATAGCATAGACCCGACAGCAGCACAGTTGTCGTTATCTTAGTGATTTGTCTCATCAGCATATGTATTTTAAGAAGCCTTCGAAACCTTTTGGGTCACGAAGGCTTCTTTGTGTTCATTCCATTATTTTAATTTATTTTCATAGCTTGCTAATCCTTCAAAAAGCATCGCAGCACTTGCATAGGCAGTAATTTCACTATTGCCAATAGGTGGTTGCGCCCAGGACGGACCAAAGAACAGCGTCGGTAGACTTGTTCCCTTGGTCCAGGCAATTTTACCATTATTGACCAAAAATTTCTCAAACTTACTGCGGTAGGCTGCATCAATTCCTTCCTGATTTAAATAGTCTACAAAATATCGTATAAATATCCCTTTAAACAATGCGCCGTCGCCGCTTCCCTCGTCGCGCAAAATATTATTCCCGCCATCGATACAACGTGTGATTGTGTAATAACTAATTTTTTGCGCATCAACCAGATAAAGCTGATCTTTAGTAATCTTAAAAAGCTCCACTGCGGTACCAAGGAACGTCCCCTGATTATAAGTCAGTGTTGTCATATCCACATTACCTGTCTGACCATTAATATTGTCATAAACAGCGCCCGTTGACGGATTGTACAGTGTTGCTTTTTGCCATTCGTAGATCTTCTTGGCCCAGGTCAGATAGTTTTCATCTTTTGTCAAACGATATAGTCTAGCTGCCAGAATACTAGCTGGCCCATTCGAGCAAGCATTTTTGCTATAGCGCATATCTTTCTTCCAAGCCAATCCACCGCCTGCATATTGCTCATCCCATGCGCCAGCAATATCTGTCCATAAAAGCAATACCGTGTCGAGATATTTTTGATCCTTGGTAATTTCATATAAGCGCAATATGGTCAGTGCATTCCATTCCATGTCATCATAGAATACGTTATAATAGGTATTGCCATTTTTGATCTTCACACCTTCAAACCATTTGCTGAAATAGGCACTATATCTGCTGTCCTTCGTTCGTAGATAGGCATCGATAACAACATCCATCGCATGTGCATTGGGCCAATATTGAAATCCCAGATCGGATTGATTGATCGCATTGTTAAAATACCCGGACTCATTCCAGAATCCGGCAATCATCTTATCGGAAACCTGCGTTGCAATAGTTGTCCAGCTTTCCTGTACAGTGTCGTCATAGGGGTAGCTGTCCTCAATCTTGGTGCATCCTAAGAGTAGAAACAATAGGGATGACAGTATAATCATTTTATTCATCGGGTCTCCTCCTTTAATTTGGTACGACAGTATGCGTATAGTCTTTGTCGCCTTGTAAAATCATCGATATTTTTGTTGGATGGCCGTCTACTGCATCCGCAAATTTCCATTTATCGTCCCATTGTGAAAGATTGGGCAATATTCGGACGAAATAATAAGAAGGAGCTGATGAACTATTGGGCGGACTGTCCGTCCCGTTTTGAGTTCCCAACTGTAAGGTTTCAGCCTTTCCAGCCTTGACGGTTTCCATTTGGAACTTATAACGTTGGTCACGACCCCAACTTTCCTGTTTAAAATTGATGATACCTGTTGCAGACCAAATTCCCTTACCTTGATAAGGTAGATCCAACACCACAGCTCCGGATGGAGAAAAATAAACGCCCATGTTTTTGATCTCTGTGTAAGTAACTGCTGCCACATTGAAATCAATTCGAATACGATATACTGCTGTCTTGGCAATGCTGTTACTTCCGGTTTCACCTTCTTTTATTTTGGTTTGATCTTCCGAATAGAAAACACGTCCCTCAGCAGACTTGCGATCCGTAAAGGTGTATTTTTTTCCGGCTTCCAATTTTGTAAAGATCTCATATTCACCATTACCTACCAATTTAAAAGGTAAAGATGCGGCAACATCCGTCCCACCCTCAGTCGCCTCTCCAGTGATAAATAATTCATCGGGGATCTCTGCAAAGCCTTCCAGTGTTTTGATATTCAATACTTTCTTTGCTTTGCTCAATACCCGTTTCATTCCACGGATAGCATATACGGACCAGATCACATCGCCGCTCTCACCAGGGTTAATCCCAGCTTTCGTTGCTACCTGATTCAATATTTTGTGACTAATATTGGCGCCGTTTGAGTTTCCATTATTATCCGACGTGACTGTATAAAGAGGCTTGCTAAAATCGCCATCGAGCTTATCAAAAACAACTTCATATTGCGCTGCCCCACCATCGGCCACCAATGCCGACTCCCATTCAAAATACAGCGCTGCGGAGCTGGAACTTAATAATTTGACAGCTTTTCCATCTGCAGGGGCATATAAGTTCTCAACAGCAGACACCTCTGCGTCAGCATATTTCATATCGTCTTTTTTACAGGAAACGATGCTCGCAGCCAATGCGACCATTGCTATAACTTTAAAATACCATTTCATGTCTTTATCCTAAATTTATGGTTCGAAACGTACATTTTTTAATGCGCCGTTTGCGCTAGTTTTTGAATTAAATTTAGTTTGAGTAGCCCAGATTGTTAGGCAATAAATTTTTATTTAGATCGATCTGAGTTCGTGGTATCGACCAGAGATAATCTCTACTTTCATCAAATCGGCGGATATCCAGTTTGATATTACTATTGTTACCACCATATTTAGCACCCAATACCTGGCCGTCCAAATAGGTTTTACCAGCTTTCCAGCGCATGATATCATAGTAACGCAATCCCTCAAGAGCAAGCTCACTTCGCCGCTCATTTCGGACAATTGTTTTCAGATCTCCGGTAGTCGGAAAGTCTAACGCTTTTGATGCTTCAAAACCAGCCCGCTGACGAATAGGTCTGATCGTCATATCCCACACTGCTGCATTGAGTTGTCCCAGTGCTTCTTTTGCTTCTGCATACATCAATAAGATATCGGCGTACCGAAACATGATGATGTTCAATCCAGCATCGTATTTTACCGTTGCTGTTACATCGTAGTATTTCTTTACGTAATACCCTGTGGCGGAAGCGTTGGCACTTGCACCCTGATATTCATCGAGCCGTTCCTTATCTGTTGTACCAGAGCCGGGTTTGATAAAGATCTTACGTGTTGTACCGTCAAAATCAGTCCATTGCCCACCATGAAAAACGATGGTTGCGGCCATGCGTGGATCGCGGTTGACATAGGGATTATTGTCGTTATATTGCGGATCCGTAGCAATGGTATTTCCGCCCAGTGTCAAATAATTATCGACCAGACTTTGTAATGGTGCATAACCATTTAAACGTGCTTGAGCAGAGATTGGTGCTGCATCATATAACTTATTCCAGGTTTTTAATAAAGGTACATAGGCATAATCCAGAATAACCTCTGAATTATATTCATTGGCTGCAGTAAACAACTCCGGATAACTGCGGAATAAAGCGTAAGTGCCAAATTCCGTTTGTTTTTTCATCAGATTTTCACAGTATTCCAATACTTTATTCCAGTTGCTTTCATAGAGATAGGCCCGGGCTTGAAAGGCTGAAGCGGCCCCCTTGGTAATCCGGCCACGGTCGTCTACCGGTAAAGCATCTCTGTTCGGTAGATCGGCCATACATTGATCCAACTCTTGATGGATAAAGGCCATGATAGTCGCTTTTTCTGTCCGAGGAAGAGTCTTAGACTCTTCCAATGAGATATCTTTCGTGAAGAAAGGCACAGCGCCATAAAAATTAACAAGTCTAAAATAGAGAAATGCACGGATAAAGCGTACCTCGGCGATACGGCGTTTTTTGAGTGCCGCATCCATTCCAGGTACACGCTCTACATTCTCTAGATAGACATGGCAAGTCTTAATACCACCGTAAAGATCGGACCACTCTGCCCCAAAGCGGCCCAGTGTCGGATCGGCGGTTCCATTACGAATTGCGCGCTGGTCTGTGTTTGAGCGCCCCTCAAAAATATTATCACTCAGGGCTTCATCATTCCACATACGATCTGCTGAATACAGCTGATTATAGGCCATATTGACCATTTTTTCGGCGTTGTCTGGATAGTCCCAAAAATTTTCATCGGTAAAGCGATCTGTTGGCAGCGTATCCAACTTATTACAGGATGTTAATTGGAGAATTGCCATTAAACTCAAGCCTCCAATAAGTATCTTATATAGTTTCATTACATAAAAGGTTAGAATTGAATATTTAATCCACCGCCATAGTATTTCAACGTCGGATAATTGCGGGCACTATTGGCCGAACCACCCATGTTAGAATCAAATTCGGAGGATTCGGGATCTATCCAGGAGTTTTTGCTCAAAGTCAGCAGGTTTTGGGCATTGATGAAAAAGCGAACACGCTGCAATCCCAATTTCGACACGACTTCTTTGGGTAACGAATAACCTACCTGTATATTTTTCAATCGAGCGTATTTCCCGTTGAAAAGATAGAGATCAGAATCTTTCCCAAAGTTGTTGGTCGATGCTGTTGATCCATTTGCAGTCAGTCGGGGCCAGCGTCCATCAATATTGGTCGGCGTCCAGTAATCGAGTTGATGCTGATAAATGGTATATGAATAATTCTGATGAAATGGTTCGATCAATTCTCCCCGGATCATCATATCGCGCTTGCCTACCCCTTGCCAGAACATACTAAAATCAAAATCTTTATAATTCAGGTTATAGGTTAGACCAAATGTAAAGCGGGGGAAACCATTGCCCAACACAAAGCGGTCCCGTGCATCGATAATTCCATCGTTATTGCGGTCGACATACTTTACATCTCCGGGGCGCAGATCTGCTGCCGTAATACCGCTCGGCAAGGCCGAAGTTTCAATATCCGTTATATTTTGAAAGAATCCGGCCATCTTGTACCCATAATAGGAATTATAGGGTAGCCCAACACGCGTTAATTTAGTAATGTTATCGACTGTCGAAATACGGTCATCGCCGGGCATCGCAATAATCTTATTGTGACTATCGCCCATATTCGCATTGATCGTATGGTGGAAATCGCCTGTTGTAGCACGGTAGCTTAGGTTGATTTCCCAGCCCTCATTGTTCATTTCACCTAAATTCTGATTCTTTAGGGAGGTTCCGAATGTGGAAGGTATTTGAGGCGACATCAAGATATCAACTGTACGCTTTTTAAAATAATCGAAACTGGCCGTTAATTTATCATGAAAGAAGGTGGCGTCCAACCCAACATTGAAATTATAGGTTTTCTCCCAACGTAGATCCAGGCTGGCATAATTAAATCCCGCAGCAGAAACAGGTTTGTTGTTAAATCCATAACTGTTCTGATAGGATTCATAGGTAAAATAATACGCATAGTCGTCTACGGCCTGATTGCCAAGAACACCATAGGTAGATCTGATTTTTAGGCTACCGACATGTTGTTTATACCAATTCATAAATACTTCGTCGGATGCCCGCCATCCGAGGGATCCCGAAGGAAAGAAGCCCCAGCGATTAGCTTTCGAGAACTTAGAAGATCCATCGTAGCGAAAGCTAAATTCGGCAAAATACCTACTTGCAAAGTCGTATCCGGCACGACCGAAGATCGAATTGATACTATTTTGCAGTGTCCCATTTGGTGTCACACGGGCACTCACAGGGTCAATAACTGTTCCTGTGGTAGGTGTACCGAGAACCGGATCAGTAAATTTCATTTTCAGTTCGTTTTGTCGGCGTGTATAGGATTCGTTGGAGGCTCCAAACAGACCTGACACATGATGACTGCCAAAAGTCCGGTCATAATCCAGAAGCAGCTGAAAGTTCAGTAAGGACGCTTTTTCGTTAAAATCTTCCGTATTGCGGTCTGAATTGACGTAGACCTGAGGTTGCGAGGCATCCGGATTGGAATATAGTGGCACCTGGATTCTACGGATAGAACGGTGATCGGCATAGATGTCCGCTCCGAAGATACCACGCAGTTTTAAACCTTCGAACAGTTTTGCTTCGAGATTCAGGTTGATATTAAAATAGTCGTTATCGTTTTTGATATAGCCGCCTTCATTTAGTTCAGCCAAAGGATTTTGATCTGTCAGTGCATTGTTGACAAGGTATTTTCCATTATCGGCCTGCATGCGGTAGTAGTAATAAGGAGGAAGTCTGGAGGCATTGATAATGGCACTTCCGGCCGTGTTGCTCATGTTGTTGTTGCGGGTATAGGCTAAGATTGAGGTCAGTTTAAAACGGCCTATCTCTGTACTGAGGTTGCTCCGCAAATTGTAGCGCTTAATACCAAAGTCCTGTCCGACAAAGTTGCTGGGCTGATTGTAGAAGCCGCCGGAAAACAAATAGGAACTTTTATCGCCGCCCCCGGCCACACTGATATTATATTTTTGCTGAAAAGAGTTTTTCATGATTTCCGGCAAGTTCCACCGCTCGATATCCTGATGGGCATATAAGTCTGCAATAGCCTCTGGTGAAAACTGTGGATCCATTCCTGAGTTAGTCAGCGCAAGATTACGGAGAGTTGCATTTTCATATCCGGCAACTGGTGAAAATAAAATTTTAGGTTCTTGCACGCCCCACTGTGTGGTGACAGTCACTGCGGGCCGCTGATTTTGGCGTCCTCTTTTGGTGGTTACCAAAATAACGCCATTTGCAGACCTCGAACCGTATATAGCCGTAGAACCTGCGTCTTTCAATACCGACACCGTTTCGATATCATCCGGATTGATCTTATTGAGCGTTCCGCCTTCTGTAATAATTCCATCGATCACCACCAGCGGTGCGTTACTGTTTATGGTAGAAATCCCACGAATATTGATATTCATCGAATTATCATTAGGGTCCATACTTTTCTGTTGGATAGTCAAGCTGGGCGAGGCTCCTTGAAGGGCTTGCGTTACATTTCCTACAGGTCGATTTTCGAAAGTCTTCGCACTGATCTGATCAACGGCCCCGACAACACGCTGACGTGTCGTGGTACCATAGCCGATTACGATAACTTCTTCGAGCTGACTGTTGCTATTTTTCATGATCACATTGAGCAGCCCCGATCCATCGGTCCGCAGGGAAGACAGTTCCCCGGTCAATGCATCATAACCAACAGAGGAGAATATCAGGGTCGCTTTGGGCGAAAGGTTTGTGAGCGTAAATAGACCATCACTATTGGTGGTCGTACCTATAGATTCATTTCCTTTGACCCGCACTGAGACATTTGCGAGTGGTTCGCCACGTTCATTGATCACCCGTCCTTTTACAGGAACCTGATTTGGGGTCATCGTAAACTCCATCGGTACGGACTTTATGGAAGCTTTTGGCTTATCATAAATGACCACTGTCTTATTATCCAACTGGTAAGACAAGGGCTGATCTTTAAAGATCTGGTCCAATACATCCGACAATTGACGGTCCCTAACTTTTATGTCAACAGGCTTAGCGTTTACCATCTGCCGTTCCGTGTAAAGAAAATTGTATCCCGTCTGGGATTTGAGTTCCCTAAATATTTTCTTAAGGCTCATGTTGGAGTATTCTAATGTTACCTTTTGTGCAAAGGTGGTAGCGCTAACCTGCATAAAAGTAACCAAGATAATTATGGTTGTCAATCGCATAATAAGCCATAGTTTACGGAATAGCAGATATGCTATCTCCTTTTTTCTGATATAATTTTGATACATTTGTAAGGTTTATTTGCAGTGTATTCGAGTCGTCCAAAACAGAAACATACTGCAGATTGGATAGTTAAATTTTAATTGTCCCAAACGGCAACCGAGATCCCTTCAGGATCTTGGTTGCTTTTTATACCCCACCTTTATGGCTATTCGTTTTGTCGTTTTTTGTTCATCGATTCGTTTATTTAGGTTATTGTGTAATTCATTGTTTACAGGATCGTTACGGAAGTACATGTATTTTTTTTCCGTCTATTCTGAAATGAACGGCACCCGTTTTTTCGAGCAGGCTCAAGACTTTTTGAACATCATCAAAACGCGATATTCCGCCACCAAATTTCTCGGTTGTTTTTTTACCCTGATAGATGACCTCGACATTATACCAGCGTGCGACCTTGCGCATGACGCTTTCGATATCATCTCCATCGAACATAAATTCGTTGTTTGTCCAGGCAATAACCGGAGCTGTATCTATTGGGTGGGATTTTAGCACCCCATGCGCTGTAAGGCTCGACTGCTCTCCCGGCGCTAGTAGCAATTTTTGATTATGGGAACTGACCTGCACACGACCTTCAAGAAGAGTAGTCTGTACTGCCGATTCGTCGGCATAACTGTTTACATTAAAATGAGTACCGAGCACTTTGACCTGCTGATCAGCTGCCTGAACAATAAAGGGCTGTTTGGCATCCTTCGCCACTTCAAAATAAGCTTCTCCGGTCAGTGTGACAGTTCTGTCTTTCTGATTGGCGAAACTAACTGGATAGCTGAGTGAAGAGGCCGCATTGAGCCATACCTGTGTACCGTCAGGTAGTTTAATCCGATAGGTTTCTCCTTTGGTTGTCGATAAGGTATTTTGCTTGATTTCGCCCTGCGTCTTACCGCTGACCTCGTAAATCAATTGGCCATCCGTTGTTTTAGATATCCTTATGCCCGACTCTTCCACAAGCCGACCGTTTTGTGTTTCATGTAGACGAATCTGCTTGCCGTTGGCCAGCGTTAAGGTTGCGGATTGTTTTCCGGGCGATATTACATTTTGTGCAGTCTGCGGAGCCACACTTTTATTTTCAACGGCAAGAAACCAGCGACCAATAAATAATAGTCCAATAATAGCCGCTGCGATTGCGCCAACACGTTTCCAAGTCCACAGCGATCTTGTTTTCGGTTTATTAATCTGGAGATGCAATTGGTCCCAGGTATTATCCAGTACGGCCAATAAGGTTGGATCGTCCAACAGATGTTGATCGATGGGATCGTCCAAAACCTCCTGGATGAGTTCTTGAAGTAACATTTTGTCCTTGCCTGATTTCACATAGGACAAAAACGCACGGGAATTTTCTTCGCTAAGTTTCCCCTGTATATAGCGCCTTAACGTATATCGAAGTGTTTTCTTTTCCACAATTGGTTACCCTCTTTTCAGCTAATACACTTCAGCGGTACAGATCATCTGCTCTGCCAGCAAATTTATTTTACTTTTTTTCTGTGCAATGAAAATTTTATGCGTTAATGCTGTTGGAGAAGTATAAAAGAAATAATGAGCAATGTGGATTTATCCAGGATCCCATGTTTCTCTTTTATATATTTCGTAGCTTTTACGATGTGGTCGTTAATTGTAGATGTCGATATACTCAATAAGTCGCTTACTTCGGCGTAGGTTTTGCCTTCAATTTTACAAAGTTTATAGATCAGTTTGCGTTGCGGCGGTAGTTGGTCAATGGTCTGTGACAGCCATTCTTCATACTGCTTTTCATAGAGTTCTTCTTCGACGTGACTGTACAAGGCTGTATTGTGAAGACTAAGATAGGCCTGAACTTGTTTTTCGAGGTTATTTCGCCGGATAAAATTATAGACAGTATATTTGGCTATCTGGAATAGATAAGCTCGAAAAGGCTGCTCGGGATCAATCAGCTCCCGCTTATCCCATACTTTAATAAATACTTCCTGTAATAGTTCGACTGTGTCTTCTTCGGACTTGACCATCTTACGGATGTTGAGATAAATACGCCCACTATACATACTGTAGACCTGCCGGAAAGCACGCTGGCAGCCGGAACGAAGGGAGATCAAGACAGACTTCTCTTCACTATTGCAGGAATATTTCATAAGTTGGTCTTTCACGCACTGTGTCCTAGTAATTTGTGGATTACTCCCTTAATTTGGTTACGAACAAATATAACAAAACTAAAACGGTTTTGCTTTTTTAAATAAAAATTTAAAAAGATTAAGAAATTTCGATTTTTTCAATTGACATGTCTTTATCGTCATAAACACTAAGCAACAGAACCCCTTAAAGAACAAAACTCTTTGCATCTTATTTATAATATTATCAAATTAAAAGGCCAAAGGTTGGGTAGCCAATAAAGTTTCTATTCGCTGCCGAGCCTCTGGCCTATTGAAATCTTTAACTTAACGCAATTTAAATTGCCGGAAATCGATGTGCTCTTCCGTCTACTATTTTAACAGTATATCTTTTAATTGTTTTTCCAACGCTTCTCCTCTTAAATTCTGAGCCACTATAATTCCTTCAGGATTGATAAGTATAGTTGAAGGAATTGTCATTATGCCATAATAGTCTAGAATTTCACTTTTTTTATCCTTTCTATCTCTTACTTGAGTCCAAGGTAATTTGTCTTGGGCAATAGCTTTTTTCCATGCCTCTATATCATCATCAATAGAGACAGATATTACGGTAAATTCACTATCTTTATATTTATTATAAGCCGCTAATACGTTTGGATTTTCTGCGCGACAGGGCTTACACCAGCTTGCCCAAAAGTCAATAAGCACATATTTCCCTTTAAAGGATTCAATAGAAACGGACTTACCGTTAATATCATTTCTTGTAAAAGATAAAATCTTCTGTCCAGATTCACTTCGACCCGAAACCTTTAAATCTTCTAAAACCTGCTTTCCAAATACGGAACCCTTCAACACAGAGTCTAAGCTGGAAAAAAGCTGCATTTTTTTCTCATGGCGCTGTTTGCTATTAGCTATCAATTCTAGGCTAAAAAAGCTATTAGGATGATCTTTAACAAAAATATCTTCTGATTCATTTTTAATCCGCTGATATTTTTCCATGAGGTCTTCTCGTTCTCCCGGAGAAATTATACTGTTTTTAGAATAGAGAACCTGATTAAGTTCTTTCAGTCTTTCGCTGTTGAAATTGGCATAGCCAATGGCTTCATCCTGTGTTTTCAAACCCGATATCTCAATGTTTCCATCAAAGCCTTCCGATCCACTTATTTTCACTACACCAGCCTCCATCCAGAACGGTGTACCAATTCGACCGATATATAGAACGCCTTTTTCTGGAATATCTCCGACCTTTACCGTTCCAGAGAACTCGTTATTATTTACTTTAAGTGTATCTTCCACCTTATTTTGATGGCGATCTAAATACGCTAGACGCACTGTCTTTCCTTCAATACCGCTAACTTTGCCTTCTAATTTCATTTGTTGCGCATAATTATACTGTAATCCCAACAGAAGAGAGAGGGCTATTCCACTAATTTTTAAATATTTCATATTATTTATTTGCTAAATCAACCATTAATTTAATTTCATCTACCGCTTCCTCTTCTGAAACAAAGCCCACATTTTTAAATTTGATTATGCCTTTTTTGTTGATAATCAATTTAGTGGGGAGTCCCGATATTTCGAAACTATCTAGCAAAGGGTGTTTTCCAGTATTTTTATCTTTTAGATCCATGTATACATCAAAGCCCTTGTATCCTTTATCTTTGATAAGATTTAGTGCCATTGAGGTAGATTTTTCCGGATCAAACCTTTCTGCAGTGTGCACAAACATGAACACCACATCCTTATCCTCTTTGTAATAATCAACGGCCTTCTGCATTCCCGGAAAAGATGCTACACAGGGTTGGCACCATGTAGCCCAAAAATCTATTATTACGGTTTTACCCTTTAAGGTCTGCAGAGAAACTGTTTTACCCTGTGTATCTTTAATAGAGAAATAAGGTGAGGGAGAATCTACTGCTAACTTCATTATTCTTTCGCTCAGTTCTTTTGCTTTAATTTCAGCTGTCTTTTTCAATAATGTATCGAACTGCGAGGAATTGCCGTCTTTTGACGTATAAAATTGCTTTACAGTTTCCAAGAAATCTACGGAACGTTCTCCGACAGCACCAAGGACCCGTTCGATTTCTGGTTCAATCGATTTATCTCCAGTTTTAATTGCTGCAATTATATACAGTTCCTTCAAGTTTGGATCGACATACTGAGAATTAAGTACGCCACTCAAATATTGCCTTGCAATTTCATACCGTTGCTTTTTAAAGTTTATCTCACCATATAGAAATTGAAAGGCCTGTAAAACTCCCTTGGATTTCTGATCATCTATCGCGTCATTTTTATAGTCTTCTCCCAAAAGCTTTTCAGCTTCCGCTATTCTATTTTCTAAAATTAAAGATTTGATTATGCCGATTCTTGCATAATTTTTATCCCTCGGGCTACTTAGTTGTTCTAACCAATAAATGGATTTTTCCAAATCACCTTTTTCGGCATATGCTTCAATAACAATCACCTTGCTTGCTTCAAGTAAACTACTATAGATCTCTTCCTTACCTTTTGCATATTTTTGCATTTCAACCAGCAGACTGTCCTTTTTAACCACCGAGGTTAAGGATTTAAGGGTATTATACATGAGGCTAAATTTTTCCATTTCTTGGCTTTCTTGGCCCCAAACTAACGTGCTATAGCTAATGTTTAATAACGCAAACAAAGCAATCGTCCTTATTTTATCTATAATTCTCATTATGACGTTTTATTTTTACTAATATTTATTTTTAAAACTTATACCGGCTATATTTCCAAAGCCATCAATCTGCTTTGATATCGCATTATTTTTGAATAAGCCTGTTGACTCCAAATCAAAATAATATATTGAGCCATTGTTTCCCGAATTCGCGGCCACTACCAGACGCTTGTTGTTGTAAGGGTTGCCAGAATAAGCTTGCCACATTTTTATGCTATTGACTTTTACATCAGCAGGAAAGGTGTAAAGCAGACGTGAGGACTGCGCCAAGAAATCGTATAGATAAATGCTATTCTCTGTAGCGTAGTAAATATGTCTCACTGAGGCAGATCCTGCCATAGAAACGATCTTATCAACATCGGCAATATTATCTAGCTTCTGAACAGATTTAGGAATATTACCCAACAGTTCATACAGATAGTAACCCGAAGCGTCCTGCATTAAAAAATAAGCTTGATTCGAAAAGTAGTCACGGCTTCCATACGCTACTTGTTTTAATGTTTTGCCTACATCTCTCATATCAAAGGCATCCGTTACGCGGTATTGCGGAAGATATAAGTCCCTTCCCAAACTCTGTACGCGTAAGAACTTCTTATACTTGTTATCATAGAAATAAGTTTCGTTGTAATAGGTAGATATTACTTCTGGGTATATGAAATAATCTCCAGTAAGTCTATCCGAAAATAATTTCTTATCAATATCGGTCTCAAAGGGGAAACTCCCCGAAATACCCATATGTATTCCATTATTAAAAATCAAAATTTGGTCATATCCACCATGTGAAAGGTTAAAATTGACACCTTGATTATCAATCTGACTGACATCCGAGACAATGTCTTTTGTCGTACCGTTGAGTAAAAACTGTTCGGCGTCGAATCGATAAATCTCTTTGTCTGTAAAAAAATAAGTTAATGCGAATTTATAATCCACTTTCCCAAAAGCTCCGATTGCCTTTCCATGAAATTCCATTTGATTGACGTCCTCCGCCGGATGCATAAATAGCTCATCGTCAACACGCAGAAACGAAAAATTAGCTTTTCCATCCTTATTATGTGAAATCAACCATCCTTCCGAAAAAGCGGAATTGACGATTAATTGAAAAAGTGCCAATGTTTCAACCCCTGTCTTGGAATTTTTAACCCGAAACTCCATCTCATAATTTCCAGATGGTAAACTAATACGCTCATCAAGTTCTTTTTTTGTTGATATAACGGTAGAATTTCCACTAACTTTATACGCTTTCCATTGGTATGTATAGGAATCGCCGTTTGTTGCCAAAGATTCTGACAGCTTAAGCGGAACATGTAAGGAATCGAGCTGTGTTACCTCAAAAGAGGTAACATCTGACTCAATAGTCACGATGTTGATAGGATGAATACTATTCTCATCTTTCTTACATGCCGAAATCCACATGATAAGGACTAATCCTAAAAAATATACTTTGTATTTCATAGCTAATAAATTAAAATGTAACTCGATTTCCAAATTCGTCGATCAGCGGACCGTTTGCTTTTTCATATGCCGCTAAAGCATTCCGAAGTTTCACTGGAATATTATATGAGCCACTATAACCCAGTGCTTCATCTGAAAAGTCGTTAAGCCCGGTAGACTGAATCATAAATCTGAATTTTACCTGAGAAAATGTACCAAAATTGTACTCAACTGAAGGCCAATAAGTAGGCTCTACTAGTAAATTGGTTACTTTGATGACTATATTAGGCAAATTTCTGGTCTCCCCTATTTCAGTGCCCGAAAGATTAGTTTGGTACTCTCCGCTTGATTCAACTTCTGCATCTATAATTAAGATATCTGTATCCATTTTTTTTGTTCGATGAATAACGACGGGGTAGATTAATGTTAGTTTCTCTGCCGGCAATTGCACTTTTGGGAACTCAAAATCTTCTCCCAAAGCAGCGGTCGTTCGGGCCCCCGGTTTTAGGGAAATAGTTCTGGCATGATCAACAGGTGCACCTGACATTCTCATCTTTAAAAAAATGGTATCGACCAACTTAGGAGCTGCTAACATCGCAAATGAATAAGAAATACTGTCCGACTCACCAGAATTCAGGTAAAAAGATAATATGTTAGGTCCAGAATAAGTATCCACCGTCTCCTTCTTACACGAGAATGCAAAAACAAGCACGGTTAACATCAAAAATACAAAACTCTTTTTCATAGCTAATTATAATTAGGATTAAATTCTAGTTCGTCGTTCGGTATCGGCAACACATATTTTTTTGTGTCAAAATCTGAAGTCATAAACTGCATTCGCTTTACTTGTTTGCGTTTGTAATACCAAAATGTCTGTCCTTCTGCATAAAATTCTTTTTGATATTCCTTTTGCAATTCTGATTGAATATAATTAGCATCACTATTTTGACTAACTAAAGGTGTTAATGCGCGGGCGGATCTAATTTGATTGAGATATTGCAAAGCCAAAGTTGGATTTTCTGTGCATTCGGCCATGATATAATAGAGCTCAGATAGGCGGATGATAGGCACAAGCCGATCTAATTTATAATCCGTTAGATCCTTAAAATAATATGTTTGCCAATATTTGGTCGTTACCGAATTTGAGCCGTTGTTGTTTATTCCATAAGCATACCGATAATCTGAAGCCCCGCCCCCGTTTGAGGTTTCAAAAAGCACCTTAAACTGTGCTTCAGAACGCAACAGATTCGTTGTGGTACCCGACCGGTATCGGAAATAGATATTTTCTACCCAAGTGTCCAAATTTGTTGGACGTATACAAAATAACAATTCCGAAAGATAGAGCCGGTCTCTAAAGGCCTCGGATGCCCCCGCATCCTCAGCAGCGACAAAAACAAACTTTCCTGAGTTGACTACTTCTTGAGCCGCTTGATAGGCCTCATTCTTATTTCCCGCGTACATATTTACCCGAGCTTCCAAGCCTTTAACAGCCCAATAATTCAGTTTATGCCGCCTGGGGCTAATATCATCAAGAACACCATCATAAGGCTTTAACAAGTCTTCAGCTGCTTTTAAATCTTCCAACACCAACGTTATAATTTCTGCCGTTGTAGACGGGACAACTGCAAATTCGTCGACGGTTTTCTTATAAGGTATTGCTTTTGCGTTGGGATTTTCTGCGAAGCTTTTCCCAAATAAGCGTAACAAATCGAAATGTAAAAGTGCTCTTATAGCCAGCGACTCTCCTTTAAGCAATGCGTATGATTGCGGCGACAACATCGATTTTTTTAAGTCCGCATTCGCAATGATCTTATTGGCACCAGCTATCGAAGAATACGCGTTGTTCCAAATTTGATTTAGATATGAACGCACCTCTGCATAGTCGTAGTTAAACTGTTTAGTTCTATAAAATGGTGATCCGCTGCTCGCAGCGGCATAATTCTGTGCCAATGCTGATACAAAACCCATTGATAGATTATCGCCATATAAATTTCTTGAAGCCAGCTGCGAATACACCCCAGTCAATGCCTGTTGAAATCCGACTTCTGATTCAAACATCTGATTTTCGGACAATGAAGATTTAGGATCCACAATGAGAAAATCTTTACAACTGCTTAGTGATACTGTCAGCAGAACGAAGAGTTTAAATATAAAATTTCTTTTCATAGTTGGTTGTTTAAAAGCCCGCGCGAAGCGATAAAGAATATGTGCGAGCAAAAGGATTACTTGTCCCACGTTCAATTTGTATACTACTGATCCGAAATAAGTCGTTGGTGATTGCAGATACCTGAAGACTTCTGAAACCTAATCTTTTTATCCATTGGTTTTTATAAAAATTATAGCCTAATGATGCAGAACTCAGAATCAGGTTATTGTCGTCCTGTACAAAGCGGGAAGTCAGTTGTGTCACTGTAGGTGTTGCAGTTATACGTTTGTATAATGAGACATCCCCCTCTCCTTTCCAACCCAAATCGTAGGCCCTCCTGTCGACATTTAATTTAGCATCGACGTTTTCCACGCGATCAATCAGCGTACTATTATAGAGTTGCCCTCCAAATTGATAATTGAATAAGAGATTCATCTCGAAACCTTTGTACATCAGATTGGTACCAAAATTTCCATTCCATTTCGGTTGACTGATGCCAAATGGCACTTTATCCGCCACGTTCCAACTGTAGGTGCGTTGACCGTCTTTCGTTAGAAACACTTCCGAGCCTGTGGCGGGATCAATACCTAAGGACCGTACAACAAAAATCGTATTTGTGGATTGACCTTCTTTTAAAACTATATTTGGATATATTTGCGCTGTATTATCGGCGTTAAACCGGTCATTGGATGCCTTTAGACGATTGGATATTTCTTTCAAAATATTTTTGTTGGTAAATCCGTTGACATTCACTGCCCATAAAAAACCTTTTGATTTGTCTTCGATCAGTTTTAGGCGAGCAGAGAATTCAAACCCTCTATTCTGGATTTTACCCATATTTTCGTTGTAAGAAGAAAAACCTGTCGAAGGGGCCAGTGTTACCGTTGTGATTGCATCCCTTGTATTCTCAACATAGTAGTCAAATCGCAAACTCAATATATTTCGAAATAACTCAGCATCGATGCCAAGGTTACTTTTCAAGACGTTTTGCCAGGTAAGATCCGTGTTTCCCAGTCCCATCAAAGCCCCTCCGAGTTCACCATAATAGGAAGTTCCAACACCAAAACTATAACGCGACTGCGCACTGTATGCTGGTACGTTCATCGACCCTGTTGCGCCATAACTCGCTCGTAACTTTAATCTATTGATATAGGGGTTGTCTTTTAAGAATTGTTCATTGTGTATATTCCAACCAATACCTGTCGACCAAAATGTACCAAAACGCCTATCTGCACCATACTGAGATGAACCGTCTCGACGTATCGAGACATCTGTCAGAAAGCGGTTGTCGTAGGTATAGCTGCCGCTATACACAAATCCCATACGATTGACCGTGCTTTCATCACCGGAGGGACGACTATTAGCCTGATATTGGGCCGCAAACAATAAATTATCCAACTTCTGGTAAGGAAATCCTTCTGCCGTAACACTGTAATAATCCGTCTGTGCACTGGCAATATTAAACGCTAAGGTTGAAAACCATTGATTTCTTCCTTTTACCAACGAGTAGTTTGCAGTAGTCAAACTCTCATAAGAGAAATTATTGTCATTTCGCGCGGTATATTGTCCCCTACGATTAATATCATCGACGGTTAAAAACATCGAATGTTCAGCGGGATAAAATTGGTCCGAAGAGCTTTTTTGACGGTTAATGCTGATATTTGACTCTACGTAAAAATTGGGTGCAGGTGCATATCTTGCCGTAAAGTTATTACTGAATCCAAAATATTCAGTTTGGTTTTTCGTATTGAGCGTAGCGTCATAGAGCGGATTAGGTTGCTGGAAAGCAGTAAGGTTGATCTCATAATCCTCTAGCAGCTTTTTGGGGTTACCATTTTGATCGTATGGATTCCAATACGGGTTTTGTTTTACATAGTTCTGGAAGCCGCCATAAGGAGACTCATTTGATTTGTTTTGAAAAATCCGAAGGGAATTGCGAAACTGCAGTTTATTTACCCTGTAATTCAGATCAAACTGACCAGCGTAATTTGTACGGTTCTGTCCTTTCATAACGCCGTTCTGAAAATCCGAATTTACCTGAACGCCATACCGCAGTGTCTCATCCCCGCCTTGAACATACAAAGAGGTTCTGTTATTATAGCCTACTTTTGTTGGAATTTTGAGCCAATCAGTATTTACACCGCTTAACATCGCCTTGTACCGTTCACTATAAAGCACATCCAATTTATGTTGATATTGCGCACTGGATGATTCGTAAATACCTGCTCTTCTCTCAAAATCCAGTTTTTCCTGTGCGTTCAATAGGTTGTACACCGAAAGTATCGGCGTCGTCACACCAAAATCGTTGTTTACAGTAAGCTGCAGTTTACCTGGCTTCGGCAATATTGTCGATACAACCATAATACCATTAGCCCCGCGAGAACCATAGATTGCTGTTGCAGAAGCATCTTTAAGCAAGGTAATATTGGCGATCAGATTCATATCCAAGTCCATTATTCGTTGTAAAGACACTTCAAAACCATCTAAAATAAACAATGGCGCATTCGGATTATTGGAAAGTTCCCCTGTCAGGTTAGGAAATGAATTTTGTCCACGTATCTGAATGTCTGGCAAGCGATTAATATTTCCTCCGGCAATATTATTGGGCACAATGCGAAAAGAGGGATCGTAAGCAGAAATAGCTGCAAACACATTTTGAGCACTTACTTTTTTTAATTCTTGTGCGGAAATATTGACCGAAGATCCTGTAAAATTTTTAACGTCGCGGTTGACAATGCCGGTGACCACCACTTCGTCCAAGCCCTCACTCTTTTCTGTTAATTCTACCGCGTAGCGGACAGATGGAGTGACCGGAACAATTTGACTATTAAAACCTAGGTTAGATATGTAAAGTTCTTTTGCATATTCAGGAATATTGAGTGTAAAATTACCTTTAGCATCGGTTTTTGTGGCAATTCTTTTTTCGTTAATTGAAACGGAAGCACCAACGACCGGTTGCTTGCTGATATGGTCAATAACCGTCCCCTGTATTAATTTATACTCCGCCTTCTCTTCATCCAGTAAGATGATGGTTTTATTTTTGAAAATATAAAATACCCCTGCATTGGCGTTGAAATAATGATTCAACACCTGAATAAGATCTGTATTTTTGAATTTTGGACTTACCTTTTTGTTAAAGTCAAGCTTTGATGACGTGAAGACAAAATCATAGCCAGACTGTCTGCGGATCTCAGACAATAATTCATTTAAAGTAATTTCATTTCGATCTATAGTGATCGTGGTACGGTGTTTCGTTTGTGCATGCACATGTTGTGTGGATAACATGGCAAGGCAATAAAATAACACCCATCTTCGGTTAGTTCTATTAGATAGTATCTTCATTAGCTGTTTTCAATTGTATTATATTTTGGGTCATATAATACATTTTAGGTTAAAAATTCATAGATAATTACTAAGTATAAATGTGATTGATTACTCTCCTTGTATAATGACCTCCTTCCCATTTAGTTGATAGTTTATGTCGTTAGTTTTCTTCAGTAATTCTAAGAGCTCCATCAATTTTTTATTTCTGGAAATCTGTCCCCAAAGTCTATTTTTTGAGATTGTACCGGTATAAACGACGTCCACATCATACCACCGCGAGATCTTCTTCATGACCGATTCGATGGGTTCGTTCTCGAAATAAAACAGATTATTTTTCCATGCAAGCGTAGACTCTAGATTGAACGATGTTTTAGAAAAACCTAAATTGTTAACTATCAATTGCTCATTAGGCTTTAAAAACATTTCCGACTCTGTGTTCACTTCCTTCACCTTTACACTTCCTTCGACGAGCGCTGTCCTCACTTCATTCTCGTCCGGATAGGCACAAACATTGAATTTAGTACCGTAGACTCTTACTTCTTGTTGATGTATTCCCTTTCCTACTGTTAATACAAATTGTTTAACCGGATCTTTTGCGACCTCAAAATAGCCTTCTCCTTCGAAAGAGACTTTTCGTTCATTGCCTGAAAATGAATTTGGAAAACTTAATTTGGATGCCGAGTTCATGTGGACGACAGTTCCGTCGGGAAGTCGGACGCTAAAGGTACCACCACGGGGTGTTTTTATGGCGTGCATCAGATTTGCGCTTTTTTGGTTAAGATTTTCTACATCCGCAAAATCCAGATGTAAAGTGCCCTCAGCCGAAGTATGTATCAAAATACGCCCTGCAGCTAGCTGTTTTTTGGAACTTAGATTAGCTAAATTAATGATCGATCCATCGGCCATCTCTAACACGGCGGTTTTAACCGCTGGATTCCGATCATACATTTTACGCTTTTCTTCATTTTTGGAATGCAGCTGATGGTCTGTGTTAAGCTTATTGGATTTTGACGTAATTGGGCGCTTATTTATTTCAACGTGAAAAAGAAATGGTGTCAAAACCATCAAAAACAAGGCTGCGATACTTATCCACCTACGATAGTCTATTTTCTTCACCTTGGAGCCATCGAGATTATAGATTGCTTCAAGAATTTGCTGTTGATTTTCAATCGGCATGTCAACAACATTTTTCGGTGTTTCGAAAGATTCGACAAGCGAACGCCCCAGCACATCATGTGCGTCCTTATCAGCAAAATAGGATTGCAGCTCGGCTCGCTCGTCCGACGTTTCTTGCTCATTTATACATTGGGCAAAAATATATTTGATTCGTTTTGCTTTTTCAGCGTCCATAAGATCTTATATTGGCAATAACATAAACATAATTTATGCTTGTTTATATATGACAGTCAGGAAAAAGCTTTGGGGGGGGACTTTTAAAAAAAACTACAAATATTTAAAAAATAGATGCAGTACGATGATCAGCGGCAGCTCTTTCATGTTTGCCAAACAATATGCACGTATATTTCTCATAGCCTGATCCAAATTCCATTTTACTGTTTCTGGCGATACATTCAAGAGCGAAGCGGCCTCATTACGCTTCATATGTTTTTCCTTTATCAACAAATAGGTTTCTTTTTGCTTTTTTGACAAGCGAGAAATAGCCTCATTCAGTAATGCTTGAAATTCCTTGTCCTGGACAAGATAGTCGGCTTCAGGATATACACGTAAGAGGGCAGATTTAGCTTCTTCATGCGCATATTTTTTATAGCTATCCTGTTTCTTTAGCAAATTTAGCGTAATATTTTTTGCCAGAATAAATAACCAGGCTTCAAAGTTATCGATAGCAGTCAACTGGTCTCTATTCAGCCATACTTTAACAAATGTATCCTGTACGATATCTTCAGCTATCCATTCATTACCAGCCACTCTTAGTGCCGTCGTATAGATATTTGGGCGGTAAATATCAAAAAGCTCCTGAAATGCATCATGATCTCCGTCGGCAACGCGTTGAAGTAAAGATATTAAAACCGATTTGATCATGCGAAATTCAATTAATTCGATCAAATATATAAAGGATTTTAATTTTTCGCTCATAGAGTGCTATATAATATTTGTATGCTTCTTAAAAGGATTTCATATGTTGGAGCCATTGGAATGAAAACGCTGGAACAAAAAAGTTTGCATAAAACAGTTGGGCATTAAAAATCGAGCGGAACCTTTTATTGCAAATAATCACAAATTTATCTAAGTTTGCCGTCACCTACTACGACTAACGTGAATCTTAAAAATGAGATCGAATCTAAATATATCCTACAGCGCCTACAGCAGGGTGACAGGCAGGTGTTCGACCTTGTTTTTAAATCCTATTGGGATCCCTTACTCATCTACCTGTCCAAACTGGTGAAAGACCAGACCGATGCAGAAGATCTCTTGCAGAATATTTTCGTCAACCTCTGGAACAAAACTCAATCTTCCGAAATACAGGATATCCACGGCTGGTTATATGGGGCTGCCCGCAAGAGCGCTCTTTTCTATCACCGGACACAAGGCAACCAAAAAAAGCTGATTGCGTCTATTTTGGAATATATCGACGTAACCGGATTTTCATTGAGCGACCAGCAGCAAGGTAAAGAGCTGCAGCAGATTATTGATCGTGAAATTGAACGGCTCCCAGCAAAAATGAAAGAGGTATTTCTATTGAGCCGAGAGGAACAACTTAGTTATAAGGAAATTGCAGAACGTCTGGACATCTCTGACCAAACGGTCAAAAAACAGATCAGCAACGCACTGAACATTCTGAGAAATAACCTCAAGAAACAGGGTCTTTATTCGCTTCTTCTCCTCCTTCTCATCGACTTAAAATAAATTTCATTATTTTTTACTGTTTATCTACCACCAAATACGTTTTGGTGCAACTATACTATAAACAATGGCGCTCATGGAACAGAAAAACATTGCGGAAATCTTATTGAAGTACGAACTCGGTATCAGTTCAGCGGAGGAAAACCAGCTGATAGAATCGTGGTACGAAGCGCAGCAAGCTGTGGAATGGGAACTGGATAGCGCCACAAAGGAAGATCGTAAAAATGCCATACTCCTTCAAATCCAACAGCAGCTTGATGCAAGGCCAGCCTCGCGTAGGTCATTGTACAAAAGGGCCGCTTGGATTAGTGCTGCAGCTGCTGTCCTACTGATTGCTTTTGCTTTACTCTTTATCCCGCGTGGACAGTCCCATCGCGATACCCTAGCGGCGATAGATCAATTCAAACCCGGACAAGAAAAGGCCATCCTGAAATTGGAAGACGGATCAAGCATCGCACTCAACGGGGGCAAATCGGGTGTTAAGATCGTCAACGGTACGGCTGTCTATTTAGATGGATCGCCTGTTAGCGACACGGAATTGCAATCACGCGAACTGATCGTTGAAGTTCCCAAAGGTGGTCAATATCAGGTCAACCTGCCCGATGGGAGTAAAGTATGGCTGAATGCTGCTTCGACACTCACCTATCCAATGCAATTTTCTGCCGCCAAGCGGGAAGTCACTTTAACAGGAGAAGCCTATTTTGAAGTAAGCAAAAATCCACATAAACCCTTTATCGTAAAATCCAGAAATCAAGAAGTCAAGGTATTGGGCACCATATTCAACATCAACAGTTATGACAACCGCGAGTTTGTGGAAACTACGCTGCTTGAAGGTTCGGTCGATGTAAATCAACGCCTGCTTGTACCCGGACAGCGATCGCTCATCTCCAAGACATCGATCCAGATTCTACCGGCCAATATCGAAGCAGCGACGGCCTGGAAGAAAGGATATTTCCTATTTGACAACGAACGGCTCGATGCCATTTTGGCTACACTTTCGAGATGGTACAATGTAGATTTTGAATACGAAGACTCTGCTACAAAACAGCTTGTCTTTTGGGGATCTATCGACAAAAATCAATCATTGACCAAAACGCTTACCTTTTTGGAAAGCACCGGTCAATTAAACTTTAACTATCGTGACGGCAAAATAGTTGTCCACAAAAATAAATAACGAAGCCTTTTTAATACAGAAATCTAAACACATTAACCTAAATCACAGACCCGATGAATCGTCTAAAAAACTTGCTATTGGTCACGTCGCTTCTTGCTGGTAGCACAGTCGTTGGTCAACAGCTCAATTATCAGGGCAAACCAACACTCAAAGAACTTTTTTCAACCATCCGACAACAGACAGGCTATAACATCATTGCTTCCGGCAATCAGATAGACCTTAATACCGTCGTTAAAGTTCAGGCAAAGGATAAAGCCTTGCGTGATGTTCTTGAAGAAGCCTTTAAGGATTTACCGTTCACTTTTAAGATCGTTGGAAAAGAGATCACCATTCTTCCGCGGGAGAAAAGCGGCCAACAGCATCAAAAACAACCTGCCAAACAGCTTTTTGTGGACGGCACTGTACGGGACAAATCCGGTCCCGTAGAATTGGTAACCGTTTACAACAAAAGCAACGACAAAGTCACTTTCACCAATGATAAAGGCGCTTTTAAAATCGAGCGGACCAGCCATACGGATACCTTAGTATTCAGTTCCGTTGGTTACGAAGAAAGGCAGCTTGCTGTGTCAACGAGCCAAAACACCGTTACCATGCAACTGTTGCAGACGCAGAACCTGCTCGATGAAGTCAGCGTACTGTCGTATGGGCAAGAGGTATCCAAACGGCTCAATACGGGCTCTACTTCTAGTGTCACTGCAGCCACCATTGAGAAAACACCGACAGCAGATCCACTCATTGCGCTCCAAAATCGGGTTCCCGGTATGATGATCAATACCCTCAACGGGTTACCGGGCATACAGACCCAAGTGCAGATACGGGGTATTAATACCGTTAATCAGGATGGTGAAGCGCGACAACCCTTGTACATTGTTGATGGTATTCCTTTTAATAGCAATTCACTCGCCTATATCGGTGCGAATGGCCTCACCTCCTCCTATTTGGGTGAAAGCCCTTTTAAAAGTATCGACCCAAGCACGATTGCCAGCATTGAAGTACTTAAAGATGCAGATGCTACCGCCATCTATGGCGCCCGGGGTGCCAATGGTGTGATCCTGATCACGACCAAACGCGGTAAGGCAGGTCGCCCCACCATCAGTGCTGATTATTACCATAGTTTTGGTTCTATCGCTAACTATGTAAAAATGCTCAATACCGCCCAATATCTGGAGATGCGGCGTGAAGCTGCAAAAAACGATGGTGTCGAACTTACGCCCAATGACTACCCTGACCTGCTGAAATGGAGCCAAACTGAAGATCACAACTGGCAAAAAGAATATTTTGGCAATGTCGCCCATACATCCAATGCTGAATTATCGCTATCGGGTGGATCATCAGGTTTCAACTACCTCCTTGGCGGTGGATTTAGGCGTGAAAATACCGTATATCAAAAGAAAAATGGTCTTTCCGTCGGTAACTTCCGAAGTAACCTCGACTACAACAGTAACGACGGCAAATTTAAAGCTTCCCTTTCGGCGAGCTATGCAACGGATAAAAACGAAGTCATTCCACTATCGTTTACCAACTTTCAGATCCTGCCTCCAAATTTCTCCCTTTACGATGCTGATGGAGAATTGAATTGGACTATAGATAACCCCATTGCTGCGCTGGAGCGTACGCTTGAAAATAAAACTAAAAATTTAATCAGCAATATTGCACTGAGTTATGAGTTGTTACCTAATCTCGTGGCCAAAATCAATACCGGTTATACGCGCATGAAAATGGACCAGCTCGCCATCAATCCACGGAGATCATTCCGGCCGTCCGAAAACATCTTGGGCAACAACAGTTTTACTAAGGCCAGCGCCGCTACCTTCAATTTTGAGCCTCAACTGAATTATGATCTGATCGTGGGGCGCAGTTCATTTCGTGCCCTTATCGGGGGTACTTATATCCATCGCGGTAATTCAGCAATTACCACAAGTGGAAACGGCTATACAGACGACAGTCAGATTAGAGACATCCATGCCGCACCAATTATCAACATCGAGCCCAAGGACACTCAGTATCGTTTTCTTTCGGGATTTGCTCGTATGGGATGGACATTTGACCAAAAATATGTCATCAATGCAACCGTCAGACGTGACGGCTCTTCCCGTTTTGGTCCAGGGAAAAAATATGGTAACTTTTGGTCTGTCGGTGCAGCCTGGATCCTCAGCGAAGAGAGCTGGCTAAAGGATAATCAGTTTGGCTTGAGTTTTGCCAAATTGCGCGGCAGCTATGGTCTGACGGGTAATGATAATATTGGCGACTACTCCTATTTCGTCAATTATGAACGGATATTCGACAATTACCAAGGGCAGGGCTACCTTCCCAAGAACCCATTCAATGCAAATTATCAGTGGGAAGTCAACAAAAAACTTGACCTTGCTGCTGAAATGGGCTTCTTGAAAGACCGCATCATCTTTGAAGCAAACTATTACCGCAATCGGTCGGGCAATCAATTAGTTGGCTATGGATTACCTACACAGGTGGGTTTTAGTTCGGTCAATCAAAACCTGGATGCCAATGTACAGAATAGCGGCTGGGAATTTAGCCTCCAGACCACGCCGATCAATACATTGGCTTTCACCTGGAAAACAAACTTTACGATGAGTATCAACCGCAACAAGCTCTTGTCTTATCCCAATCTTGCAAGTTCTTCCAATAGCCTTACTTATCAGATCGGTAAACCATTAAATCTGATCTGGGGGTATGAATATCTTGGAATCAACGCTGCAGATGGGCAACCGCAATTCCGCGATATGAATGGCGACGGTTTTATCAGTTTTCCAGATGACTATGTCCCTTTGGCAAACAATATTCCGACATTCTTTGGTGGTCTGGGCAACTCGTTCAATTATAAAAACTTTGATCTAGACGTGTTTTTCAGTTTCAAAAAGAACACACATATTTATAATTATCCCTTTACGAGTGCCGGAAGCGTCATCAATGCCCCCGCAATTGTCTTGGACAGATGGCAACATCCGGGTGAAGAAGCTAAATTTCCGGCCTATACCACCAACTCCAGCACCATGTCCAATTACAATTCATCCGGTGCCAATTTTGTGGACGGGTCGTACATCCGTTTAAGCAATATTACTTTGAGCTATTCGGTACCCGGCAAGATTCTCGAGAAGCTAAAACTTAAAAACCTGCGCGCTTATGCTACTGGGGCCAATCTACTGACGATCACCAGCTACAAGGGTACAGATCCAGAGACCGGCGTGGATATGCCGATGCTTCGCGCATTTACGCTAGGGATACGGACTTCATTTTAAACCATTTAGACTACGGATATGAAAACCAACTATATCAAATTATTCAGCCTCCTTTTACCTGTTGCTGTCGTTGCAAGCAGTTGCAACAAGCTGCTGGAGGTGACACCAAAATATATCTACACGACGGACCAAATTTATGCGAATGACACCATGGCCGACAGTGTGGTGGTCGGGATGTATGGCCGATTTGCTGCTTATCAAAATGATCTTTCACTGAACACGGGATTATCTTCTGACGAGTTGATACCCGGTGTCAATAGCTTCAACCCAGGCTATAGTTTTATGTACAGCTACAACCTCAATCCCTTTTCGGCGCAGACGAATGACTTTTGGGGAAATCTATATTCCATCATTGGGGTTAGTAATGCAATCATTGAAGGCGTTGGGCAATCCAAGGGCATGACGCAAGCGGGCAAGGATGAAGCCATCGGTCAGGCCAAATTTATGCGTGCCCTCAATTACTATTTTTTGGTCAACCTCTATGGCGATGTGCCTTTGGTGCTGACGACCAATTACCCGGAAGAACGTCTCAAACCGCGCGCAGCGGTAGCGGCAGTGTATACGCAGATCATTCAGGATCTGGAAGATGCCAGCCAGCTTTTAGGCTCGGATTATCCGGGCGAGCGCGTGAAGGCCAATAAGTGGGCTGCATTGGCACTGTTGTCGCGCGTATACCTATTTACCAAAGACTGGACAAAAGCTGAGCAGGCCGCCAGTCGGGTGATCGGGCAGTCGCAATTGTTTCAACTGGGACATTTTGATCGCGCCGACGGGGGAGAGCCAATGGATATCTTCACCAAAAACAATCCCGAACAGATTTTACAGCTATGGAACATCATGGGTGCGTCGATTGGGGTGGGGATAAAGGGAGAGTTTGCCAGCTTTGGCATAACTGAAGATGCAACAGGTCTATTGCCAGCCTTTGAGGAGAACGATAAACGAAAAGAAAACTTCGTCCGTTTTGAAGAAACAGTAAACGGCTATCAGATCAACAAATACCGTTCGGACGGCGAAGCAGGATCTGCAAACAATGAGTATACGTCGGTGTTGCGCCTAGGCGAACAATACCTCAACCGTGCCGAGGCACGTCTGGAGCTTGGTCTCTCAACCGCTGTTGATGATATCAATATCTTACGCAGGCGCGCGGGAATTTCGGATTTATCCAGTGGATTATCCAAATCAGAGGCGAGAGCAGCTATCGTGCAGGAGCGCCGTATCGAACTCTGTTTCGAATGGGGCGACCGTTGGTTTACTCTCAAACGCTTGGGACTAGCCGATAATGTGATGAAAAAAGCAAAACCGACCACCTGGAAGGCGTTTGCCCAGCTCTACCCTTTGCCCACCGTTGAACTTCAAAATAACAGGCAATTAATGCAAAACCCGGGATATAACAACTAAACACGATATACAATGAAAGTTACGCTATTAGCTTTTGCCTTTCTTTATTCCATATGCTTCGTCAAGGCGCAGGAAAAAGCAACCTACCAGCTTCAGGGAACGCTTGCGGGCGTACCAAAAAATAAACAGGGAAAACTGTTTCTGCAACGCTTTGGCTCCGATCTCCCACTTGATTCTGCCCGGCTGGAACAAGGCCATTTTCGCTTTACAGGTACTTCCGAAGGACCTGAAATTGCGAATCTATTTTACATGAATGCTACAGGGGAACGATCAGAAACACTTGATTTCTATCTCCACCCTGGCAAGATAACGATTCGGGCCAAACTCGGTCAGCTCAACCAGGCAGATATTGCCGGTTCCACATTGAATACCGAGGCCAGAAGCTTTGACAAAACGCATCAGACGATATTGGACAGCATCAGTACACTAATGGGCACCTATTTCGAGGCAGAGAACGCTTTTTCCCAAGATAGTTTTCGCATGGATTCGCCGGCACGGGCTACCATCAACACGATTGACGCGAGCCTCAACAAATGGTCTGCGGCACTACAGACAGCTCAGGTCAACTATGTGCAGCAGCATAGCGATCGTGTATTGAGCCTTTTTAAACTACAGTCACTGCTAAAAGATTCCAGCAATCAGCAACTGGTATCGGAGCTGTTTGGCAAGTTAACGCCTGCCCTTCAAGATTCGCCGTTGGGCCAGGAGGTCCAAGAGCAGCTTGCCAATCTTAAAAATCTAAAGATTGGTGATATCGCACCAGCGTTTGCATTGACCGATACTACCGGTCATCAGGTGAAGCTGTCCGACTTTCGGGGCAAATATGTACTCGTTGATTTCTGGGCCAGTTGGTGTGTACCCTGCCGCGTAGAAAACGAGCATGTGCAAAAAGCCTATAATGCTTTTAAGGCAAATGGATTTGAAGTATTGGGTGTCTCCACAGATTTCGCGCTCAGCAGCTGGAAAAAAGCCGTGTCGGACGATGGCATGACCTGGACCAATTTAGTTGATCCGGATGGTCAGGTGAGCGCAGCGTACCATATCAAAAGTATCCCCTCCAATTACCTCTTGGATCCCACTGGGAAAATCATCGGCATCAACCTACGCGGCGACGCCCTTTATGAAACACTAAAAAACATATTCTAATTCGCAATTTTATCACAATTATATGCATTTAAAAAGACTGCTCTACCTTTCGCTGTTAGGTTTTAGTCCGGTGCTTGCCCATAGCAGTGGCACCCCCGGAGCGACGGAAATCGTATGGACAAAACACGAAGCCGATACCACCGATTTACCTTTTGACAAAAGCGTCCGTTATGGTAAACTGGCCAATGGACTCACCTACTATATCCGTAAGAATACCGAACCCCAAGAACGTGTTTATATGTATCTGGTCAACAAGGTAGGATCTATCCTGGAGAACGAAAAGCAACGTGGGCTGGCTCATTTTCTGGAGCATATGGCCTTCAACGGCACGACGCATTATCCCGACAACAGCCTGGTTGACTACCTGCAAAAAAATGGAATCAGCTTTGGAGCCGATATCAATGCGTATACCAGCTTCAACGAAACCGTGTACCAACTGCAGCTGCCCTCCAATGATGGCAAACTTGTTGGCAATGGCTTTCAGATTCTTCAGGACTGGGCACAGGGCATCAGTTTAACACATCGAGAAATCGACAAAGAGCGCGGCGTGATTTTGGAAGAAAAACGTGCCGGCAAGAGCTTGGGCGAGCGCATCCAGGACAAGACTTTACCTGTCGCGCTCAATCACTCCCTGTATGCACAGCGAATTCCAATTGGTACCGAGGAAGTCATTCAGCATTTCCCTTATGAGGAAATTGAACATTTTTATAAAAGCTGGTACCGCCCCAACCTGCAAGCCGTTATTGTCGTCGGTGATATTGATGTTGACCAGACCGAGCAAACGCTGAAAAAACAGTTTTCGTCGCTCAAAAATCCTTTGCAGCCAACAGCGCGAAAAACATACAACATTCCACTGCAGGGCAAGAACCAATTTATGGTGGTGACAGATCCGGAAATTACAGCAACCTCCATTGCGATTAGCATCAAACACCCCGAACGTAAATTACGAAACCTCGCCGACTATAAGCACAACCTGATCAAGACCTTGTTTAACACCATGATGGCAGGGCGATATAGTCCGTTATTTCGGCTATCCAATCCGCCATTCTTGAGCGGCGGGGCATCACTAAATGGCTTTATGGGCGGACTGGATGTATTCCAGATTCAGCTCACCGCCAAACCCGGCCGTCTGAAAGAAGGATTTGATGCAGTATGGCGCGAGCTGCTGCGAGCCAAAGAATATGGATTTACAGCCACGGAGCTGCAGCGCGCTAAAGATACCTATATGAGCGGAATGGAAAATATGCTGCAAGAAAAAGACAAAATTGCATCCGAACAGTACGTGCAGGAATATATCCAGCATTTTCTGAACGATGTAGCATCTCCGGGCATCGATCATGAAATGAAATTGACGCGCGAAATGCTTCCGGCGGTCAGCCTTTCGGATATCCAGCAGCTCTTGCAACAGTATCTAACCGATAGCAACCGCGACATCATTATTTCAGCTCCTGAAGCCGATCAGGCAAATCTGCCGAAAGAGGCCGATATCAACAGTTGGATCGCTACGTTGTCCAAAGAGAAGCAGACTGCATTCTCGGAGGAAGCCAACGACCTGCCACTGCTCAAACAGGAAGTACAGCCCGGTACAATTGTTAAAGAAGAAAAAGACAGCAGGTTAGGAACCACGACTTTGACGTTGAGCAACGACGTCCGGGTAGTCTTAAAACCGACCAACTACCAAAACAATCAGATCACCTTTCAGGGATATTCCTACGGTGGAACATCGCTTTACGATGACCAAGATTTTCAGAGCGCGACGAATGCCATTGGCCTTATTGCTGCCAGCGGACTGGGCAACTATACTGCCGACCAATTTGAAAAATCATTAGCCGGACGAACGGCCTCGGCTTCCCCCTTTATTAGTGAGACTGCCCAGGGCGTGAGCGGCTACGCCAATAACAAAGATCTGGAACTTGCCCTGCAGATGATGTATGGATATTTTACAGAACCGCGTCTGGACACGACCATTGTTGCCGGTATCCTGGCCAATGCCAAAGACGGACTGAAAGACCGCGATAAAAATGGCGACGCTGTATTCCAAGACTCGGTGATGGCCATCCTTTCGGGCAATAACATCCGACGGACAGGCCTAACACTGGCTAAAATCAATCAGATCAATCCTCAGCGTGCTTTGGACATCTACAAAGAACGTTTTGCCAATGCTTCGGGATACAATTTTACTTTTGTGGGCAGCTTTGATATTGAAAAAATAAAGCCCTTGCTTGCCAAGTATATTGGTGGACTACCGAGCATCTCGTCGAAAGCACCCGCTTACCGTAATTTAAACATACACATACCTGCCGGGAAGATCGAGAAAAAGCTGGCGCTGAGCAAAGAAGACAAAGCAATGGTCTATCTTGTTCTTTCGGGCCCGTATGACTATAGTGAGGCTAATAACATGGCTTTGCAGGCCTTTCGGGAAGTACTGGACATCCGCTTGTTGGAAAGATTGCGTGAGGAAGAGGGCGGTGTGTATTCGCCATCGATACAAATGGACTATAGTAAGCTGCCTGATGCACGATATACGCTTACTGTAGCTTTCAGCTGTTCGGTGGCCAATGCGGACAAACTCGCGAAGTATTCGCTTGAGGAAATTGAGAAATTAAAAACAGCAGGGCCTTCTGTTGCCAATCTCGACAAATTCAAAGCGAATGACAAGCTAAACTACGAATCCGCGCTGAAAACAAATGATTTCTGGTCGAACTACCTGTACAGCAATCTGTATAATGGCGATGATATGTACCGTATTTTTGAACGTGCATCGTTACGCGATCAGCTGACCCCAGCGCTAGTTAAAGCTGTTTCCAAACGCTATATCAGTGACCAAAACGTCATCAAGATCGTTCAGCTTCCGGAATTAAAAAAATAAATGGACGCCGGCAATTGATATCCGCCTGTTGTCAAAAGCCGTAAATAGTAGAAAGCCGTAAAGAAATATATTCTTTGCGGCTTTCTTGTTTACTGACCAAACCTCCTGATTGACCGAAAAAGGAAATTGTCTATCACTGGAATTTATGTTTGCCCATCTATGATTGCGAGCAACATCATGTTTTAAAAAAAGCTTCGAAATTTCCAAGCCAGTGCAAATGCCACTAACAGCAATCCGATGAGCCAAAGATTGGGGACTACCCATGCACTCCATTTTTCTGTGCTTTGCTGCTGCAGCGTTTTTACACGGCTAGCGCTGCTGTTTGTAGAAGCCTCCTGTTTATTACTGACCTTTACCTGAGATTCCAGCATGGCAAACTGCCCCTTTTGACCGATCAAACCACTATCGGGGTGAAAGCGAAAACTGCTATCCGTCAAAAAAAGCCAATGCCGCGATTGGCTGTCTCTCTGTCCGCTGTACCAAATATCGAGTTGCTGCTTGTATTTTGACTGCGTTTGTTCTTCCCGCAGAGCTTCTTTCCGCTCGCTTTGATAAAGTTTACAGGAACAGAATAAAAAGAAGACTATAGAAAAAAATAACCGTTTGTACATATACGTCTCCATATCCCCTCCCCTCAGTCCAGCCAATTTGAAAAAGCATAAATGCTAGCCAAAGGACGCCGCTTGCACAACACACGATTGTCCACATTCCCTTCCACAGTCACGATCCAATTGTCCTCCTTTTTTCGCACAATCCCTACATGGTTGATACGCTGAAGCCTGGCGCTATAGATCGCGAAAAGATCTGCCTGCCGCACGCTTCCCTGCCTGATCTGCTGGGCCCTATATCGCCGGGCGATCGGAAACAGTGCAGGACTCCAGGCATTGCGCGGGACAGAAAGCCCCACTCTGCCATAACACCAGGAGACAAAAGCCGCACACCAGGCATGGCCCTTGCCAAATCCGGTATACACTAGGTATTCCTCTACCCGCCTGCCATCGTTATTACCTGTGGCTTCCTGCACGCCGATCTCCTGTACAGCGATATCGATAATGCGTTCACGTACGCCCGCTCTAGCGCAGCATTTCACTGATGGGGAATCCCCATATCCTGCATTAGGAGCAGAATATCCGAGCTCAGCATAACTGTCTAACTGCTCCTTATTGGCTATAGCAGCATTGCCAGCACCACCAAGAAAGAGAACAGCGACAGAAAGAAAACCGAAAAATAGATAATGCATTGTTGCCATGAGGTCAATTGATTAAAGTGAACACTAAATTCCTGCCGGAAAAACTTAAAGGGCTGCCATAGCATTTCCTGAAGCCAAAAGCAGCAATATATAGCGGCCAAGCCAGCGAGTATAGCAAAGAGCAGGATGGAGAGGATACCAAGATCCAATACCCCAGCTGTCGGATCAATTGCCTGCAGCAAAAGCCCTGCTGAAATAAAAAATATAAGAAGACAGGCCAGTACAATGCTTAGCACCTGCCTACCTGTTAAAGGCCAATAGATATCCTCGATATCGGAGACCAATTGTTTTTGTATTGATTCCATATTACTTTTTAAAAATTAATTAATCTGATAAGTACCCAAGTACTGGCTCCGTGCATACTTTAAACCATCTCTATCGCTGCAGAGGATATACAACAAGAGTTCTTTCCCAAGCAAAGATTTAGGTATATCTAGGAAAGCTTGCTTCTCACTTCGTAAGGCTAGATCCTGACTTCGTATCGCCACACCTTCTTTCACCTGATAAGCGATCAGTTTGACATGATCATCCCAGGCACAAAAGGACGAAGAACTATCGTAGCTGACCAGTATCCGCCCAGTTTCCTCAACTATAGCTGAGACCAACACCCCAGGTAATGTACCGTCGCTGAGCCATACTTTTTCGGGATCCACATAAGGCCCATCTTCCTCTTCAGCAATGGCCATGTTAAGCACATGTGAAAGGGCGAGGTTAAAGGGATATACGAGTCTTTTTTTTCGTTTGGCTAGAAATTTATATCCATCAGCCAGAATCGATTTCAGCGGTGACAAAAATCTCATTGCCAGCGCAAAACGTTTCTGCTGGTGAAGTTGGGCAGAAGACCGTTTCTTATTTGATTTTTTCTTCATAATAGAGAAAAATAGAGGGGAATATCATCCATAGCGGACGATATTCCCAATGAATAACTAAATGAGCTGTATCATCCCCAAATAACTACTTTTGGATACGCGCTTTTTCTTGCGGTCGGCCATAAAAATCCAAAAATGCGCCGAGCCACCGAGCAGATGTGCAGGCACTACAAAAGTCGTCGTACCTAACTGGCGGGTTGGCACGATAGAGGGTGCCAAAAACTCGCCCTGCTCGGGATCATACCCGATGATGTACACACCGTCATCATCTGCTGAGCCGTAGATGTCATTGTTGTTTGAATCCCAGGTGACCGTCATCTCTTCATCGGCAAAAGACGCACCTTGGGGCGGCCCCAGAAAAAAAGCTCCGTCGGCAATTCGGATTTTGCTATAGTCCAGTGTAAAGCCAGGATAAGTACCCTGGATAGCCAGAGGCAGATTATACTGAAAAGCAGCGTTGAGCGGGGTCAGCCGATCGGCTTTTTTCTGTCCGAATCCAACCTGGAGGTACGAATTAATGGGCATTAAAAAACGCATCAGCAATTTAAACTTTGCCTGCGTGATCAGCTGCTCCTGACTAGCTGGTTTATTACTTTTTTTATAAAGCCCTTTGAGGTAGTTGATACTCTTCCAGCTCGAGCCTATCACGGAGCCGGTCTTACCGCTTATACCTCCGTTTATTCCATTTACTATTGTTCCCATTTTTCTATTTTTTAAAAATTAAACCCTTGTCAGTGGCTAAGACATACCGGTATTTAAGCCTGACACCACAAACGTAAAAACTTAAAAAACAAAAACATACTGCAACAAAAAGACTGGCAGAGCATTGGCAGGGGCAGTTCGGTAATTAGGCAGGGAGCTGGCAGGACAGCCCCCATATACCATCCTTTTTTATACACTTTCACCTGACCAACACCCAAGCAAGTCCCGGTGCTGCTCGGGCTTTCCAGCAGTTTTCATGCGGTCCGCTTCGGGTCACACCCGAACAGATCCCGATGGCCACCCGAAGAAAACCCAAGCAACGGTCGAACACAGGCAGGCGAAAGGTTGAAGATGGGTAGGTGTTGGTCAGGTATTGCTCCGAAAGACAAAATAAAAAAAGGTCCTCCGAAAACGAAAGACCCCCAATCTATAATCTCTATGCTTCTACATTTACAGATTCCAGTACGCACGCTTAAAACGTTCTACATTCGTCTGTAAAAAAAGGCGTTTGCCATTTTCCTTTCGTACCATTCCGAGCATCCCCTTATGCTGGTATCGGTATAAGGTCCTCTCGCTGATACCCACAAATTCCTGTACTTGGGAGGCATCCCACCAGACCGTATCGCCGTCATCGGCGATTTCATTCTTGATTTGCATTTTTTGCAATTTGCTATAGAGCATATGTAAGGCAAACAATATTGCGCCATCATTTGCTTTATGGGTACTTTTTCGTGTTCTATTCAAAATTATCTTCATAAAATCAGTTTTAACTCTTACATCGTATTCTTTTTGTTTTTTTGATCTCTTGCGATACCATGTATTTGAAACTTACCACTAATGGAATTCTGTTCAATCCACTCATCAAAATATTGATATTTCCCCTTTTCACCACGGTTTATCTCTATCTCAGGAAGGAATACATGGTGAGCAGTTACACCTACAACATACTTGAGGGAAACCGCTACACTGCGATGTACCTGTGCAAAACTCGCCTTGGGTAACAGGGCGAGCATATTACCGAACGATTCGTTGACTTCAACGAAAGTTTTATCATTCATCCATATTCTGGTCTGATTATTTTTTGCTTCAATATAACAGATCTCATCATAGTTCAGCCTCTTTTTTACAGCCCCCCGTTCCCCATAGAAAAAGCACTTATTATCATCATTCAAGTTATTTAAGCCATAATGCTGAATTCTCTTTTTTGCTCTGTCCATAGCTTTATAAAAGCGTTCCTGTTCGAAGGGCTTGAGAAAATAATCGGTTACCTCATAGTGAAACATTTTGTCGCCTACTTCTCTATTCGTGCTGCAAACAATCACCTGAAGATTAGCAATACCCGTGTTGCCACGCTTGAGACTTTCCAGCTGTCCCAAAATATCTAGTCCCCCAACGATAGGCATCTCAATATCAAGAAATAGAATATCCAATTTTAAGCGACGCAAGGCCACCAAGGCTTCCTTGGGATTGGTCGTCGCATACACACATTCAACACCATCTGTCAAGTCTACGTATCTTTTAAGATCATCTACAACATCCGGATCGTCATCCACAATCCCCACACAGATTTTTTGGAGCCGTCCCTCCTGTTTTAATATTTTTTTTATTGTATCCATGTTAAAAATTTATATCCAAGTTCAAGTAAAATATGCCGTCAGCCATTTGTTTTATCAAGGAAAATTTTTCACCGTATTCCAGACGGAGCAATTTTGTCAATTGTTCTAAACCAGTGCCTCCTTCTTCGAAGATCCAGGCAGACTGTGAGGAGACCTTATTCGTACAGCTTATTGATACCCTTTCAGTATCACTAAATACATAAATAATACTTTCAAAAGAGCTGTCACTAAAATCGCCGTGTTTGACCATGTTTTTATACAGGCTCAAGAGCATCAGGGGAATAGTCGGGTGACTCCAGTCCTGAATATCCGACTGCAGATGAATGTGATGCTCACCATACAGCCGCATCAGCTGCCGCAGATAAAAGAGCTCATCTTCCAATTTTCCCGATATACTTTGTCCAAAGTTCATCTTTCGCATGGCATAAGCTTCCAGACCAAAGAAAAGATTAATCCGGGCTAATGCACTAGTTTTTTTTTGTGCCAAACGAGTGAAGCTCTGCGTTAGATTGCCCATAAAATGAACGGCCCAGTTACGAAAAAACTTGGCTTTCAGACTTTCTAGGGATTGCTTCCTTTTCAATCCCAAATGTCTGAAAAGCCCCACACTGAAATTGTAAATGATCTCTATAGCCAGAATTAAAATGCCCTTAAGAACAAAAGTCATATAGAAAGTAAATACATCAATTCCAAAGTCTACCGCCCTGAACAATTTGGGGTTCTTGAGTACTTTCCGGCTCAGCTCTGTCGGAAATTCATATAGTAGCAGAAAAATTGCCAAAGCTGTCAGCAGAAAATACCCAATTACACTCCCCATCCGCTGCATGGTAAAACGCTTAAATAACACCCGTCTCAACCAAGCCCGATTGGTATAGCTAATGCCCAACATTAAAGGGGCCATTACTATGATAACAAATACATGCCACCAGCCGAATTTATAGATATTGACTAGGCTAATCAAAGCAAAATAGCATCCCCAGAAAATAAGGTGAAAACTCGTCGATAATGGTTTAAGAATCCTGTCCTTGCTCATAATTGGTTTAGGTAATAAGAAAAAAAAAATCTTTATTTTAACAAATAAATTATTTTAAGAGACAATTTATCAAATAAAGAAGATTTACACAACCTTAGCCCAAAAAAAATACGTTTAAACGTTCAACCATATTTTTCTGAACTTTTGACAGGCTATTTCAAATTCCTTGATTCCAATAACCACCGAACGGCGAGTCGCCAGATCAAAGAGCATTCTTTCCTCCCCCACAACAATCGGAAGCCAACAGCTTTGTAAAGGCATCTGCTCTTGTTTTATCAGCAGCTCATGATCAAAGATTGCTGGCAAGCATTCCCATTGAATCAGTTCTTTCGAAGCAAGGTCCCCTACAAGATCAAGGATATGCTGCAGTGCCGGTTGGTAGTCGGATTTACTGTTCACATATCGTCCGTCCTCTCCACAGCGAAGCGTTATCTGCCCATCTACAATTGTCATGATGGCAGTTCTAATCGGTATTCTTGTCCAATAGCTCAGGATAGCAATCCCTTCCCGTAAAAGCAGCTCCGATCCATGCAGTCTGACTGGTACCCATCCCTTTGAGGCGGGACCAGCACTAAGCTGCCCATCGATAAAAAAGATCAGGGCGTAGTTCTTCCGCAGTGCTTCCCTGAGCTTTAAGAGCGGATTGCCCTGATCAGCACGAATGAAGATTAATTCGTCCTCGGTAGCTTCCCGGCCAAAGGAGAGCCGGAACTGCTTCCTGTAAATCTGTCCCTGTGCTTCAAAAACATCCGAACGCAATAATATGGCCAGTTTATGCCCGAGCAGCATCAACACCCTTGCGATCAGGCCATATGGACCAATATGCAAGCATGCCCAGATGCGAGGTCCCAGATCATTGCTAGGCCAAGCTTTGATCAGCTGCGCTAATAAATTGTCATCTACCTGATAATGCTGCTGATTGGACCATTCCTGATGTATTCGCAGGAAATGGATTAGGCCCCCTGCATGCGTAATCAATTGCCAGTGGTATAAGAGTGCTACAGCTTTGAGCGATCTATGCCAGCTGTGGCTACTCAGAGCTAATGTATCTGTCATTAAATCGGGGTCATTCCCCATACTTTGAGGTATATTGTTCATACGAGTTCGACTAATTGGTTATCAAAAAAGGGTGTCCGGATCACCCATCAGGTTACTACTAATACTTAGAAGTAGTAGATATCACATTTTTCCTCTTCGGTGTCGCTCAAGAGCTGAGCTGTTTCCGCATGGGAAAACGTGCAAAGCGCCTGGTTAGCCAAAAGCTGCAATTCTATAAAGAGCTGTTCCATATTGATTTCATCTTTTTTGTATTCGTCCAGCACCAAACTTGCCCCGTTTGGTCGCTTTGCTTTCGGGCCAGGAAAGCGGGGTGATCACAGTGGCGAATTTGGCAGAAATCCAAGACATCAACTTCATTTTTGGGTACATAGGTTTTGGATTAGGGTGAAATGCCATTTTTTTACTCCGTTAAAATTCACCCTACTCCTAAACCTGTTCGCCATCTCCCCAGACCTATGCACACTTTTTTTTGGTAACCTGATCATCTTTTAGTAGAATTCATTTTTTGACGGATTAAAAACAGAAAATCAAGCAGTTAAACCAGCCTTCATTATCTAAAGTTGCTTTTTATGGAAAGAAGTTATGACTTTGTCCTTCCACAGGAATATGAGCCTGTTACCTCTCCGCCACAGCGTCCGGTTTATCCTATTCGCAATGCCCAGGTACAGCATTGGCAATCGGTACATAACTGCATCTGCGAGCAGACTTTTGATGGCCGCTATGGCTATCTCTATTATTATGAATTTTGGATGGAACATGAAGAAAACATCCCCATATATACCTCCATGGGCGACCTACATCTTACTTACCCTTTGCTGAGTGAGTCCCCCTTAAGACAAAGCCATTACACACAGAATTTTGTTACGGAATTTGTCGAAGGGCGGGGCGCTTATCTTTATCTTGCCAAAGGCGAATACCGACTTACTGTCCCCAAGGGTCATCATATACTGGTGGGCTTTATTTTGGATGCGGGGCTCTTTCGGCCGCCCGCCAATCGGCATTTTAGTTTTTTGGAGCATCTGGTACAGGCAAAGAAAAATCAGTCAGCTCTGTCGGGCAGGAGCGTTACCTTTCATGTTGGTGATGTCACCATACGGCAACTACAATTGCTTTTCAGCAAGATCAACCCAAATATCCTGGACAATGAACATATGATCTTAAAGCAGCTGATCTTTCTGATCCAGCTAAGCCGGTTTAAGATAAGCGAGGATGGCAAGGAAAAATTGATCGACCAGGCACGTAATTTATTGCAAATGATGGTGCTGCACCAAGGGGCTCAGGTTCGGTTATCGGATATAGCCCAAGTATTGTCGAAATCTAGAGATTATATCAACGAAGAACATAAAAAAAAGTATAAGTGCACATTTCATGATTATCGGAATCAGCTGCTATTGCATCATATTGCTTCCACTATCGTGGGCAATGAGAAATTGGCTACTACGGCCGAAGAGTGTGGATTTAGCAGTGTTATTGAACTCAACAAATTTATCAAAAACCAGACAGGACTTACTCCGGGATCTTTTAAGCAACAGCAGGAAAATGCAAGCAATGCCCCCTTATCTGCACAAGAACCGCCTTCCTAACCAATCCTGTTTTCTGCCAATCGATCGCTTGTTTTCTGCTTAACGCTCGCCCTTTTATCGCTGTAATTTAGCATTGTAAAACTTAGTAAACGGTTAACAAAAAAGACTATGGAACAAAACGGAAAATATATACAGTATGATGGGGCCGCAGCAGCGAATACAGTTCAAAACGTGAGGTCACGTAACTGGTTAGGGCGCAAATTCACTGGGGTGGTTTCGTACATCAGGAAGCATCCCCAGGAGTTTGTCTTGCAGGTATTGACTTTTGCTTTGCTCTGCCTCTGGATCTATGTCGGATCGAAAAAGGTATTCACCTACACCGAATTTCGCGCATCCATGATCAGACAGCCTTTTGCCGATCAATATGGCATTGTACTGTCGTATATCCTGCCAGCCGTGGAATTAGCCACAGGCATCCTCTTTATTTTTGAAGGGACAAAAAGATTGGGATTTTGGGCAACGCTTATACTGATGCTTATTTTTTCAAGCTATGTGATTCTTGCCCTACGCGATACCTGGGGCAGTATACCCTGTGATTGTATTCTTGAATTTCCGATCAGCTGGAAAGCACATCTTTGGGTCAATGGCCTGATCTCGATTGCATGTACTATAGGCCTACTGCTTGATAGAAAGATAAGGATTTCGCATCAGAGGAAATTGATGACGAGGTTAGGTTCATAAAGAAATTAGCAATAGCTGTTACAGCGGAAGCTGAACCCTAGGCTGGTTCGGCAGAAGGGCGCGTCTGCCAAAAGACTAAGGGCTTCTCGTCCTAGATCGGTCGTAATAGTCTATCGAAAAGGGAAAACACAATTATAAATTATAGAAATACGCTAAACGTATGAAAAAAATGAAATTTAATGCAAAAGCCGCAGTAGCTGTGGCCGTTGCAATGGCATCCTTTATTGGATTTAATAGTTTTAAAAATGCTGAGAAAAAAGCAGATGGTCTGTACTGGTATCATCGAGATGCTGCAGGAAGTTACACCTTTATCGGACAAAGCCCGTCGCAGCCATCTAGTCCGGATTGTCAAGCTCCAGTTACAGATACCGAAATCTGTATGAAAGGCCTCAGTACAAACCCCAGTGCTTCTACTGTGAATGATGGTACATCAGCCGTTCAAACAATTGAGCGCGAACCGTTGGACAATCAATAAACAAGTTGCACAAAACAAAAGGCTCCGATTCTAATTGGAGCCTTTTGCATTTATCTTGGATTTTGAGCCATATCTGGATTATAACCCATGATCAAACTTGGTATTAGAAAAGCATAGCGCTTATCATTTGGCTCCAGCGTGTAGGTTTCATTACCCAATACCCGATGGAATGCCAATGTCTCCCCTTCCGTATTATACCGTCGTAGATCCGTCCACCTCAAACCTCTAAAAATCAACTCTCGTCTGCGTTCCTCGCGCACAAATTTTATTAAGGCAACCTGATCCGATGCAACCGACGCGGGAACTTTGTACAGATCCGAACTCGCCGAGAATCGATTTCTTCTTAGTTTCTCAATTGTCTCAACAGCATCTTGCGTCTTTCCCAGCTTTGCCAGACACTCTGCTTTAATCAGATAAACCTCATCTGTCGCCAGCCCAACAAAAAAAGCCGTGCTGGCATAAAAACTTCCTTTGTACCGAAAACCACTGGGCGTTGCCGTTCTAAAAAATACCCCTTTCCGCAGATCTTCCTTCACGTAGCTTTGATATAAGTTGGAATCTATTTTAGCGATAAAAATACTCAGCGGACTTGTGATGCCTGAGCGGGTTACAAATGTACTTTTAAACAGCACTTCCGTATCCATGATCCCCGATCCTTGAAAAGGGTAATTAGCCGATGCTGATAGTTTATTATAGTCTAGCAATCCATCAACGATAGCCAAGCTGGCATTTGCCGCATTCAAAGCTTTGTCATAATCACGCATGGAAAGATATACCCTAGCTAGTAATGCATGGCACGCTGCCTTGGAAGGCCGCTCTTTGTAAGCAGAGGTTGCAGGTAGTGACTCAACAGCATCCATTAGATCTTTGGTTATCTGCATATACGTTTCCGTAATTGTGCTTCGGCTTATTTTTTCCGAAACATCGGCATTCAACCGAAGTGGAATACCATATTGCTCCCTATCACTCATACCAAAAGGGTAAGAAAATACCTGCGCCAATTGGTAAAATGCGTGTGCCCGATAGAAGAGAGCCGCTGCACGGATTCCCTTCCATCTTGTCATATCGTAACTTCCTGCCTTCATTTGCGATAGACCATCCAGCACAATATTGGCCATAAAAACACAGTTGTAACCTCGATCCCAGTCGTTGAGATTATCGCCTGAATTGGCATCTTTTGACCAGGTATAAAAATCGCGATAGAGACTTGTCAGACGATTTTGATACAGATCAGCCGTCAGGTAATAATCATCCGAACCTATCTCCCCGAGTTCGGGCACCAATCCCAAACCATTAGGAACACCATTCATATCAAAATCATTGTCCAGTATAGCCTGAAAATCTTCGAGCGAGGTTGGGACGACCAAACTCTGATCGGGTTTGGCATCCAAAAAATCCGTCTTCGAACATCCGTAAAATAGGATTGTAGAAAGTAAAAAAAGTATGCTAAAATTTCTCATCATCGCTGCATCTTAAAATGTAAAACTTAGACCAAAAACAAAAGTCGGCTGTGCTTTAGGCACATTATTGTAATTGGGGTCGACACCCACCCTATTCCCTAGCCATGCCCAATTCGGGCTTTGCACCTGAGCAAACACACGTGCATTTTGTAGTCCCCAGCGATGCAAGGATTCAGGGTTAAATCCGTAGTACAGCAAGATATCTTCCACACGGATATTGTCTGATTTTTGAACCAATACATCCGAGTATTTATAAAACTGATCGCGGTCTGAATTTCTCGTTAAATCGAGCGAGGGAATAGCTGTCTTCAATTCATCCCCTGCCGTCTGCCATCTTTTGGCATAATCGGCATGGCCGCTAAACCCAGCCAACAAAGTTGAACTAAGGAACGATGAGGTACGGAAGTAACCGCCAAATTTGAAACTGAGATTGACCGAAAGACCTACATTTTTATAAGTCCATTCATTGCGCAAAGAACCATACCAAGGCGATTGCATCGGACCGTTATATACCATATCCTCTATGCGTGTATTGTTCAGTATACTTTTATAATCTTCTGATACCTCGCCGTTAGCGATTCCCTGTGGATTACCATTTGTAGGATCCAAACCCTTCCACGGATAACTGAAAACTGCATATAAGGGCTTTCCTTCCAAGGGGCTAATTCCTGAGCTGCCTAAATACGGCATCGGTGATACGCTCTTGGGCATTAGGTATTTTTTCACCTTACTATTGCTATAACTCAGATTTAGGAATGTATTCCAGGTCAGAGCAGCATTCATATTTTTTGATTGAAGGGTTAAGTCTACCCCATTACCGTCCATCGAAGCGACATTGCCGAAGAAAGATGTGATGCCCAAGGTAGGATCCATAGGAGCCTGTGAGAGGAGGTCACGACCATTTTTTAGGTAGTAATCCAATGAGCCCGATAAGCGTTTTTCAAAAACCGAGAAGTCGGCACCAAAATTAGCTGTATTGATCTTTTCCCAGCGCAGGCTTTTGTTTGGCGGTGAGTTGAGCGTGGCAGCAGGCAGTCCCGAAATGGTATAGGAAATATATTGTATGGTCGTCATCGCGGTAGCCATTCGGGATATATTCCCATTGACACCGTAGGAAGCCCTTAGCGCCAGCCTATCCAATAGTCCCGTTTCCCAGCGAAGACCTGCAGACCAGAAAGGTGTACCCTTGGCATTCGTTTCCACACCAAATAGATTAGCCTCATCTTTGCGTACGCTACCCGAAATAAAAAGCCGATCCTTATAAGAGACCACCGTATTTGCAAACCAGGACAAGAAGTTATCTGTCTGCTTGTTTACACCCGACACTGCGGGAACTTTAGCCAATGCCCCATTGCTCAACAAGGTGAAATTCGTTATGTAATCTACGTCCCTCGCTACAGACATACGATCATCAACATAGCCATAATAACGACCATATTTGCCCTGTTCGATTTTCGACCGGATTTCATAACCAGCCATCGCATCCATGCGGATATGATCATCGATTTTTTTGGTATAGTCAACTTGTATACGTCCCTGATGCGACTGCAGCGTGCTTTCGTTGAAATCCAATATTCCACCTTCGGGAATAGCACTCGTCCAGTTGCCATTCTTTTTGTAAGCATATTGGTTGGAAAGCCTTCTCACTAGATATGATCCGCTATTGTAGTGATTGTCGTTGCCGTCAGAACCGATCTGATATTGATATCTTAGGCTAACGGAGAGATCTGTGATTGGTTTGACGACAAGTGCTATGTTATTTGTTAGATTATAACCAGCCGTTTTATTGGCGACAGTATTGAGATCACGCACAGAATTAAAAGACCAATCTTTTAAATTTCCTCCTCCCACCGTATCCAAATAGGCTTTGGGATAGTTCAGATAAACATTCTGAGGACTGCCATCCGCATCGACCAATGAAGCATATGGATATATTTCACTATTGTCCATAATCAGATAACCCGGATTGGCATTTGCTTTTTGCCTCGTGTACGTATATTGCAAATTGTGCGATAGCTCGATAATTGGCGAAAGCCGAAATGTATTGTTGTTTCTTATGGTCAGTCTATCATCCGAAGTACCACGTAAATTCGACAGTTCCTTAAAATAACCTACCGAAGTCATATGAGACACCTGCTTTGACCTGCCCGAGATCGCCAGATGATATTGTTGGCGAAAGCTTGGTCTATACAAGTACTGTGCGATATCTTTTCTTGCATCATTACTTTTCATTTGCTCAATCTGGGCATCAATTGTCGCATCATCGGGATTGCTTCTTTTCTTAAACAGTAACTCTACCACAGGTGTGATCGGTGTCAGGTAATAAGGTCCATTCAATAAGTTGTCGTAGGCACCTTGCGCAAACCGCAGCTTTTCAAATTCGATCATATCGGCTGACTTGATCCATTTTAAATTGTTCAGATCAGGTCGATTCTGTAGGGCAAAGTCAGACTTAAAATCAATTCTCAATTTATCGCTCAGTCCCTGTTTGGTTTTAATGACGATCACGCCATTTCCAGCACGAGCACCCCAGATACTCGCCGATGCCGCATCCTTTAAAATTGACACCGAGACCACGTCACTGGGGTTGATCTGACTGATATCCCCCTCGTAAGGAAAATCATCTACAACAATGAGCGGCTTTGCTTCTGCAGAAATTGTGCTCCGCCCACGGATCAAAAAAGCGTCAGTTTCCGCAGCATCTCCTTTATTGAATTGGATACCCGGAGAAAGCCCCTCAATACGTGACAGGATATTTGTACCAGCCGTCCTATTGAGCATCTTTTCAGAGATCACATCGACAGATCCTGTGATCTGATCCTTTCGTAGGCGCTGAAATCCTGTATGCACCACTTCCACATCTTCGAGCATGACGACCTTACTTACTAAACGTACAATTCCGTCCTTGGGCCAATCCTTTGCAGTCATTGTTTGGGGGGCATAGCCCAAAATCATAATCCGTATGGAGTCTTTCGGATTTGCTGCAATCGAAAATTTTCCTTCAGCGTCTGTCGATGTAGCGATATTGGATGCTAAATTTCTGACTGTGGTGTGCTGCAGCGCCTGCCCCTTATCATTTGTCACAAGTCCATTTAATATTTTCTGCGCAAAGGCCTGTGAAACCAAGCCAAGCACTGTTACTATACAGTATACTATTCTTTTCATCGTGCAGATTCATTTTTAGGGTCAACAACAAGCATTTCCAAAGATTCAACGGCATGGGTAAGTGTCAGGCCATTTCGCTTTAAGAATGCAGCTAAACGAGTTTGATCCTTGGCAAGCGGGGCAATAGGTTCATTGGCATAGATGCTCGTCTCTAAAGGCAACTCTGTCATATAGATGGGCATATCTACCTTCCATTTAAAGTTGGCATTTAACAGTGCGATGAAGGATTTCAGATCAATCCTATATTTTAATTTTTCAAGCTTCGCCGCAGGACTGATTCCCGGCTTTACGATCTTTATCACCTGCATATCGCGAATTTCCTTATGCACCTGGCAGTTAAAGGAAGCTTGCAAATCATCCAGAAACCAGACTTTCATTTGGTCATCGGAAGTAATTTCGGGAGCGATCAGTTGATAGCAGCCCTGTTTGCTGATGATGCTGTTATTTGCCCATTTTACCGTATTGGCTGATATTCTATTGAGTGGCATATTGGTCGCATAGGCAAGCATACTCAGGACCCATGCGTTATTATAATATAACAACTTCTGGCCGTTGGTCTTCATGACGCCATTGCTCCCGCTGATACCCTTTAAATAGCCCGTCATAACAGACTTTTTATAGATAGGGATATTTGCACGCTTGGCAAATTCATCCAGTGGCATGGTCAGGCTAAAGTCCATAAATTCGGCTTTGACTTCCATTTGGGGTAGATATCCATCGAGTGCAAGTGCAATATTTTTTTCATTAGCATCTACCGCTGCACCGATATGGACGACTTTATTGTCCATGATCCATACCTGATGCGGAATACTACGATGCGGAAAATACTGAAGCAGTTGCGGATCCGAATACACGCTAAACGGATGAAAGTTGAGTTTTGCCATCTGCCGCTGCAGCAAGTCAAGATTCTCATAGGTAACAGGCAAAAGGACGAACTTATCGGCGTACTTCTGTTCAATCACCTGAAGTTTTTTGATTGAGGCGATACAAGGTGCACACCAAGTTGCCCAAAAGTCGATTATAATAAGCTTCTTTGTTTGCAAATCTTTCAACTGAATATGCTCTCTTTGCTGCGGATCATACATGACAGGCAATACTGTATTCCATAGTTTATCCGGAATAGGGTCACCAATATTTAATGGATGAATGCTTGTATCTTTCTGAATATCAATTGACAGGGATAAGGATTGAGCGGATAGCTTTAATGTCGCTAATAAGGCATATAAGATCACAAGTACTGTAATCTTTAGTATTTGAATATAGAGCAGTGCACTGCTATTGGATTGTAATTTTAACTTTTTCATGATACTAGGAATTGGTGTTGGATGGGGATACCCGAAGGAAGAAATCGGAGATTTCCTTGGTTGCCTTTAACTCTTCTTTACTTGTTTCGAAAACTTCCGAAAGAGATAGTGGAACCAAATCCAAATTGCTTAAATGTGCCTTTAGATAAGCAACAAGAGCTCTCAATACGTCTAGTGAGAATCCAGAGAGCGCCTCTGATTTTACTTTTGATTGAAGTTCAATAAGATTGTCTCTAATTAGACCAATTGGATATTGCTTCCAAAAAGCTTCAATGTCTTTTAGCGGGTAATAATCAGATTGGTGAACTTCATAAAGCGTTCTTTCGAAAAACAGAATGTCTGTGCATTGGGATTTCATATTTTAAGTTTTGAATCTGACCTGAATGCATAGCAGTTCCTGTCCGAAAGAAATCAGCTATTTTTCAGGCCGTGGGCCACAGTTAAAATTTTATTAATAGAGAAGCTAGAGGTGTGTGAATGGAATTTTACAAGGCATCAATATTGGCGAAACATCCTCCATAGCTGGTGAAGTCAGAATAATCTGAAGAGTTCGATTAATTATTCCGGATTTCGGATAATGTTCTTAAATAATTGCTTTCTCATCATTGCTCAGTTTATAATCATTAGCGATTGAGCAATGTAATCTATATGAAAGATATATCCATCAAAAAAAGGGGTGGATCTTACTTCATTCTCCACTGAAGGCCCTAGGAAGCCCCTAAACGAGAAAAAGAGCAAGCCCACCCCTCCTTCTGCTACAAAGGTAGAGATTGGGCTTTGAACTCCTCCTCTTGCGTTTAGTGAAAATTTCCTAGGTTTTCAGGGGCAAGATTCAGCATCAAAAGCCATATAATACTTGAATAATCCACTCTGAGGAATTATTCGTTAAACAAACATACGTAATATTTCGATTTTTACAAAATTTACGTATAGTTTTTTAACAATAGTATTACAGATATGTATTGTAAAATGGGGAATGAAAAAGATCAATCGTTTCTCACTATATGTTACTAATGCTGTAGCTCTCAGGCGATGCATTGCTGGAAAATCTCCATATGCACTTTCAATTGATCTGGAAAGAAATCCTAATTATGTTGGAAATATTGAAGACCCTAATAGGCCCGACCAATACAACAGCGCTGACTACCCGTCAATCGCTAAAGAGACAGAATGTAACCTAGAAGACATAATACCACCAGATGATTGGGAAGTAAGTAATACGCATGAAAAAGTGGATAAAGAAGTTGTTTCACTTTCTGATACTGATTTCGTAGAAAAAGTGTTGGTAGGAATAAGTACTTCCAGACATGTGGCGAAACTTAAAAGTTTAGAAGGGCTATACCAACATCTTTCTCCTAAAAACAGTAAAGAAAAGGAAGTTATAAAAAGTGTTTGGGAAAAGTTTACTAAAACAAACGATTAAAAACTTGATAAAAAGTAACTTTTAAATTACCTTTAAAAAATGAGAATAAGAGAGGTAATTGCTTTTAAAATTATTTTCAAGACTTTTGAATCACCCCAAAAGGTACAGGACAAAATTTGTAAAATAATTGGAGCAATAGAAACTCTCGAACGGACACTCAGTAACTATTTAAAACATTTAACTGGAACCGACGGATTATATGAAGCTAGGATTCAGCTTGGATCCAATATATGGCGTGTATTTTGAATCAGATCAAAAAAGCATTAAATATCATGGCTGAATATTGCGAACACAAAGGTAGAGAAGATGGAAACTAAGAATTGGAAAAATATTAAAGATGATACTTACGGAAAAGTAGGCACACAAAGAAGAGATGAATTAGATAGAGATTTTGAATCTTTTAAAATTGGGTTGCTCCTTAAAAAAGCACGCGAAGGAAGAAATATTACCCAATCCGAGCTCGCAGAACTCATCGATAAAAAGCGTGAATATATTTCGAAAATTGAAAATAACGGAAGTAACATTACGCTAAAAACATTGTTTGATGTTGTTGAAAAGGGATTGGGGGGCAAAGTCAAAATATCATTTGAGTTCTAATCTCATCAATTTTTATACCCTTGATTGAAATTATTCAGAGGCCATCTATCCGGAATGCGGAAAAGCCAGACGTAATTATGTCCAGAATGGACTATGTAATCATCTGCCAAGTGATCGAACGATTGAATGAAATAGACATGCGCGATGATGAACTTTCCTTTCTCCTAGGCAAACCCAATAATTACGTCTTTAGTTTCATTATAAAACCAAGCGACAAAAATCGCTTCAATGAAGATCAGTTAGATCTTCTCCCCTTTCTTCTCGATTGCCCCTTTTCAAAAATTATAGTTAATGGGACCAAAGCAGGTAATATTCAATTGTACCATACCAAAGCTATTGACGAAGATGGTTATAAAGGATTTTCTCATATCAAATATTCCAAAAAAGGAGAAGGCACGCGCATCATTTGGAAAAAGAAAAATGCGCCCAAAGGTAGCACCCGAAAAACTAACAAACCGCTGCTCGAGCTTCTCAAATTCTGGATTGAACAAGGCTACTTTGACCAACAAGTTAGTGCTCTGGAAATTTTCAAAAGGCTTAAATTGGAATCGGCTATTGGGTTCCGTGTTAGCGATATTGAAAAATGTATCAAAATTCTATGCGGCAGTCGACAAGCTATGCTGCAGAAAGATTCTATTGATGGGGTGCTGAGGTATTGGCGAGAAAAAGCAAAAGACTCTTAATCTTTGGGTCCTGAGTTCGAGCCTCAGCGGGGTCACGTTCAAAAAAGCCATTTTACGTAGGTAGGATGGATTTTTTTATTGTCTGCCCCTTCATTTACAGCCTCTTAACTTGATCTAAAGCATTCTGCTAGTTAATATTTCTGTTAATTAATTCTATATGCTAAATTACATTATTTAGGCTATAATTGGTATGAAAGTTATAGTTTTGGCGCATTTTTGGCGCACTTTTCAGAGTGATTTCATTGGTTAAGGACATGATATTTTAAGGTTTAAACCCAGTAGTTATTGTGTCTTAATCCATTATAATTTTTACTGTTATAGATTTTAATGTTGTCTTATTTAAGTTCTAATCTACTATTTTAAATGGTTTCGGTTTTTATTATCCAACTATACTAAATATTCAGTCAGAATACTATATTTCAATTTTGGAATGAATTAGAGTTCTTTTGCATTTTAAATTAAATAAAAAATTCTAATTTAATGTTATAATTAGTCACCTCAAATCGCCAAGATATATGTTAACCGAAATAAATTTAAAAAACGTAGCTAGCTATAAAGAGACTGCTAGTTTAAAAACCGATGGAAAAATTAATCTAATTTATGGCCTAAATGGAACGGGGAAAAGTACTTTTTCAACCTATTTTCAAAATATATCAGATCTAAAATATAAAGACTGTTCAATTCAAGGTTTGGACGATAGCAAGGAAATTCTGGTATATAACCAATCATTTATACACCAAAATTTTTATGAACCTGAAAACTTAAACGGTATTTTTACACTCTCTAAAGAAAATAAGGAGGCGGAAATAAAAATTCTTAGTGCTCAATCCGAGGTAGATCAATTAAACATCAAGTTGAAATCTAGAAATGAAGAACGTATAGTTGAATCTACCAATCTTTATAAAAAGCAAGAAGAAATTAAAAACTTACTGTGGAAAGTTAAAACGGACTATAGCGGGGGTGATAGGGTATTAGAATTTTGTTTAGATGGTTACAAAGGTTCAAAGGATAACCTTTCTGCTCATCTTATTTCCTTGGCATGCCCCTCTGAGAAACCTAATAAAACAATTGATGATCTTAAAGACATATCAACCTCTATATCTGGAGAAAATGCTACGAAATATACAGAATTGAATTCCATTAATATTGATCTAAATAACATTGAGTTGTCGAATTTATTTAGTAAACAAATTGTTGGAAATTCAAATAGTTCAGTATCGTATTTAATAAATAGGCTCAACAATTCAGACTGGGTTAAGGAGGGACTCTCTTATTTATCAGACTTAGATTTAGTAAAAGAAATAGACTGTCCGTTTTGTCAACAGCCGACCTTAACACATAAATTAATTGAAGATATAAAGAGCTATTTTGATGTTTCATATGAAGAGGATCTAAATAGATTAACATCTTTTAGATATAGATATAATGAAGTAATACAGGAGCTTCCTAATAAATCGCTTTTTGAATCAAATCCTAAATTGGAACCCTTTAGAAAAGATTTTGAAATCGCTTATGAAAATCTAAAAAAAGTGCTTTTAGATAATGAAAAGATTATTTCAGAGAAGATAAAGACCCCAAGTGTATCGTTACAACTCATAGAATCATCCAAATTTGTGTTGGAATTAAATCTAGTGATAGAAAAGGCTAACGAGTCAATTATACAACATAATTCAAATCTAGATCAAGAAGCGGCAGTGCGGGCGAAAATTAAAAAGGATTTTTGGTCTTTAATGCGATGGAATTACGACCAAAGTATTAAAGCTTTTGTTACAGAGAAAGATAGGATTACTAAGAAATTAGATAGTATAATGGAAGTAATTGTACAAATTGAAGGATTACTTAAAATACAATTTGAAATTATTCAGGAGCAACAAGGAAGAACAATAAATGTTGATGAAGCTATCAAAAATATTAATGATGGACTATTGGATTTAGGTATTTCCGAGTTTAATATTCAAAAGCATTCGAAAAATCTTTATAAAATTGTTAGAGGAGAGGAAGTTGAGAAAGTATTCCGATCATTAAGTGAAGGTGAAAAAATGATTATTAGTTTTCTTTATTTTATTGAGTTATGTAGAGGTAGAAAAGGAGCTGACGATCTTGGACTCAAGAAGATAATAATAATTGATGATCCAATTTCCAGTCTATCCCATATTTATGTATTTAATGTCGGAAGACTTATAAAGAAAGAGTTTTTTCCAAAGAAAAAAAAGAATAAGGATCAAATAGATTGGCTATATAATTATGAACAAGTATTTATTCTAACACATAGCCTATATTTCTTTTATGAAATAACCGAAACTAAACATGAAGACAGAAAAGAAACCCAAAAGTTATTCCGTCTTGCAAAGTCTGATCAAGGTAGTTTATTTAAAACAATGAAATATGAAGAAATCCAAAATGATTACCAAGCATATTGGTATGTAATAAAGGATGAAAGCCAGCACCCCGCTTTGATTGCAAACTGTATGAGAAACATAATTGAGTATTTTTTTAACTTTGTAGAGAAAAAAGACTTAAATAATTTCTTTAATCAAGAACCGCTTAATAGTAATAGATTTCAGGCTTTTTATAGGTTCATAAATCGCGAATCTCATTCCCTTGGACAAAATATATTTGATTATAAGGAGTTCAACTATAAAGACTTCAAAGATGCGTTTATAGCATTATTTGACTTAGCAGGTTATGATGCTCATTGTAAGAAAATGATGAATTAGAAAAAATAATATCTGTTATCAAGCTTGCTATAAATTTAATTTGACTTTACAATGGAAATTGAACATCAAGAAAAGGAAGAATGGTTGAAAATAAGAAAAAAGCTCAACCAACAGTATGTGTATGACGCTAATTGGGAATACGGTATTGGCATATTTCGTAAACGGCTTCATCGCAAATTTTTCAATCCAATTCAATTAATAATTGATCAAAATGAAATAAAAGGTGAAGGGTTTACAATAGTAACGGTACAGTGCTCTCTTATAGAAATGTTTGCTGCGTTTAAGGCTGGTAAAATTTTTAATCATAGCAAAAACGCCGCGTCTCCAAAATATGAGTATAAACATAGTTTGAAGATGTTCACGAGCTTACTTAATGAGAATGCGATATTCGAAAATCATTTTTGGGAAGTCGATAAGAATGGAAGTAAAAATATTGACAGTCCATTTAATGCTTCAGATTTTTATAAAAATGTTCGTTGTGGGTTGGTGCATGAAGCACGAACAAAGGGACATTGGTTTATTAATGCTGTTAAGCTTAGTGGAAAAGCTTCTGTAAAGACAGAGAAGATTTTTCTAAAAAAAGATTCTCGAGGAAATATCAAGATTTTTAGAACGATTCTTCATTATAGGCTTTTGATTTTATTTGACCAATATTGTAACGATCTCAAAGCTCAAAATGCTGCGGGAGAAAAATATCGAAGATATTTTGCGAGAAAAATGGATCATTTATTTGATATTCAAACAGATACTTCCTATGAGTGGTGGATTGATAGATAAATAATTAGGTGATTTTTTATTGCTCGCCTTCCTGCGAGTTGAACGAAGGTCGTTGAAGAAAAGTGCATCAGGACGATTCAACGATATCTATGAAATAGATGAAGCTTCTTGGCGGTATTTTTGAAAATGAGGTTGTGGCCTGGACTTATCAAAAATAGTGACAAGAGCGAAGCCTGAGAGAACAGCAGGCGAGCCAGACTCTAAAAGCGGTTGGATTTTGAATGTGCATGCAATGCTTATTCAAAAGACAAAAGAGTTTTTATGAAGTGGAGGGATTTATAAAACATTAAGTATGACAAACAGCGAAGCTATAAATATGAAAATTTATGAAATAAGGTTTCATATTTATCAAGTTTGGCGTATCTTAATGGCAGAAATTCCGAAACGGAATGCCATATAACCTATCAAGTTTTTTTATGCAAATAGAATGGAGTAATTTTTTAAAAATGATTCAAGATGAAGTTAATTCATTAAAATCAGCTGGGTGTTCAAATATATCATTTAGAGGTCACGCTAATAAAGATTGGAATTTAAGTCCAACTTTATTTGTCCAAAAGGAAATTAGAAATATTAGTGACCGTGAAATTATTGATATAGAAAATAATATTTATTTTGATTTCATCACTAATGCAGGACCATTAATTCCTTCGACTTTGAAAGATTGGGAGATTCTCTTTCTCATGAGACACCACGGAATTCCCACACGAATACTCGATTGGACTGAAAATTTTGCGACCGCATTATTTTTTGCTCTTCATGGTACAGGAAATACTCCAACCATATGGATGTTCTCTCCACATGAGTTAAATCGAATTGCTTATATAAATGACGAAATACCAAATCCTATTAATGATTTAAATTTTACATATTGTGAGGCTTATATAGAAAAAAGAGTCAATCCATACCCCAATCCTATTTGCATAATTCCTGCAAGAACTGGTGGTAGATTATTCGCTCAAAAGGGCCTCTTTACTTTACATGGAAGTGATATGACTCCGTTAAATAAAAACGAAAAAATTAAACATTGTTTTAAGAAGTTTGAAATACCAGTAAATTGTATTCAAGAGGCTAAAGATTTTTTAGAACTTTGTGGCGTAAATAATTATTCGATATTTCCAGATTTAGACGGTTTGTCTAAACATCTGAATAATATTTTTTTTGAAGAATAAAAATAAATAATTGGGACTGTCCCACTAAGTGTGTAAATAAAAACTACGGAGTTCGGTTATGTTCCTTATAACTGGACTCTGTTTTCAAATAAAGTTAAGAACTGATTTAGGATAATAGCCCAGTTACGAATGGGCATTGTCCATTTTCTAGAGATTTCTCTCAAAGCTAAATATACAGATTTCAGTACGGCATCATCGCTGGGAAATGACAGTTTTTTCTTTGTGTATTTACGGATCTTCCCATTCATGTTTTCGATGATATTGGTTGTATAGATTATTCTTCGGATCTCAAGAGGAAAGTCGTAAAAGACGGTCAGTTCGTCCCAGTTCTCCTTCCATGATCTTACAGCATAAGGATACTTGGATTCCCATCTATCGGCAAAATCAGCCAGTGCGGCTTGTGCAGCCTGTTTATTGGGAGCATCATAGATAGGCTTCATATCCGCTGTAAAGGCCTTTTTATCCTTCCATACAACATATCTGCAGGCATTTCGGATCTGGTGGACAACACAGACCTGGGTGCTGCACTGGATATTACAAGAACCCATTACTCCGAAATACCCACTTTTAAAGTATATAGCAAAAGTAAGCTGGCTTGTGTCGCAATTTGAGGAAAAGAAGGAGTATGTAAGCGGTAGTGCGGAGATACCGAAAAGTCGGGGTTGGATATTACGGTTTGATTTGTGCCAGTCATTTCGGTCGGATGGGTTCTTCATCAATTTTGGTGAATTAGGCTGATTTAGCAAGAACCATTTTTCTTAATAACTCAAAGCCTGCCTTCCCATACATTTTCCTTTTGATGTTTTTTATTCGGTTTACCTGGCCTTCAACTTGACCATTGCTTATGGATGTTATGACAGCATTATTAACTGCCTGATAGTCCTTTATGAGGTTTTTAGCAAAGTTTTTCAAACCACATTCTGATTTTATCGCCTCATCAATCCAATTTTTTAACAGACCGTCCTGTTTGCTCTGAAACAATCGCTTAAAACCCTTTACCTGCTGCTCCAATTGTTTTATCTGCGGAAATTTATCAAACAGTAATTTCAAAAATTCCTTGTCATCATTTCCCTTAATTTGCTCTAATTCCATATAGAGCATCAAGGAGAGCCTCGCCGGTGACCAGGTTTTTGCTACTATGGGAGTTACTGTTTTGGTTCTAGTGAATGGCTGCATTTGATAAACTTCGTTCATCTTGTGGCAGAACTGTGTGTATTTTCCGTTGAAACCCATCTCTACAATTGTTTCATGCAGTTCGCGGTATGTTTTACCTCGGTTCTCTTCCATCAAGAGAAAGTTAATAAAAGCGTCCAGGTTGGTTGAACTTCTGGATTGCCTTTTTGTAAGTGAGTCCATTAAAACGTATCTTCTAACAGTGTCACGCGCGAGCTTCGTAATTCTGGCAATCTGTCTTAGCGTAATACCGTTTCCGTGTAGCTCTTTAACTTTGTCAAAAAGATACTTTCTAGCGACACTAATATTAGCCGTCGAAATGTTCGGCTCTACGATTTCTAATACTCTCTTAGCTGGCTGCTCAGTCTCAGCTGATGTAGATCGTTCGCTTTTGGGATCATTGTAAAGCTTAAATATCTCCCTTAGTTCTTTTCCTTTTGATTGAAAAATCCTTTTGGTTGCTTCTCCAAGGTTCAACAGTAAGTGAAAGCGATCTGCAACCTGGTTGGCTTGAGGGGCGCCCGCTTTTATGCCCAAAGCATATGGTCCATATCGATCCCTGGAAACTGTTTTTATTTCCGGATGCTTTTTTAGCCATTCGGCGAGGGTGCCCGATTCACGATCGGGCAGCAGGTCGATAACTTCTTTTCTTTTTAAATCAACAATAACGGTTCCGTAGGTCCTTCCTTTTTTGAAAGCCCAGTCATCTACGCCAATTACACCAGATGTTAATGAATTAGGTTGTATATTGACTCTTTTGATCACCCGTAAAATAGTGGACGGGCTGACAGGTAGTCCAACATAACCGCTTATTGATGCGCCTTTATTTCCGCCCAGTTCAAGTGCCATTTTAAAAAGAAGATCATTAGAGCGCATAAGTCTTCTATAATAAGGCTTGATTTCACAGTGGAAGCGTTCAGTAAAAATCTTTCTTGGGCAGGCTATATTGTCACAGAAATACTTTCTAGCACGCAGCTTGACTTTCGTTATATGACCGGAAATAGGAAGATCCAAAAGAGTCCTAAAATACCTACTGTGGATCCTAATACTCTTCTTTTTGCAAATAGGACAAACTGAATATTTTTGATAAGCACATGTATTAATACAAAGTTCTCCTGGAGAGGAATATATTGTGTGAGCTTTTAGCTGTAAATTAGAAGGAAGGATAAAATGTGGAATCATGACATAAAAGTATAATAATAAATTACACATTATTATCCATATATTTGTTTGTTTTCAAAAAGAAATATCGTGGGAAAATCAGTCTTAAAAATTCAAAGATCAGAGGCAGGAGAAATAAAAAAATTATTAAATACAAATGATGCTTACGTTGTCGGCGTAAGACTGTATTTGGTATATCTGGTTGCCTTGGGACATTCAAGCAGACGGCTATCGGAACTCCACAGTATCAGTTTCAAGCAGATAACAAATTGGGTGCACCGATTTGAAAAGGAAGGTATAGAAGGATTAAAAGATAAGAAAGGACGAGGGAGGCGTAGCGGGTTGTCGGAAGAACAGCTGGAAAGAATCAAAGAGCTGGTAATAAAAGAAACGCCATTGAATCATGGATATCAATCAGAAAAGTGGACCGGACCTCTTTTGATACAGTGGATTAAAAGAGAATATGGTTTAGTATATCAAAAGGCGCAAATTTATAACTTGCTAGCCAAGGTTGGAATTATCTTTGAAAAGAAACTTGGCCTAATATCTAAAGTGTAATTATTTGTTATACTTTCACCAAAATTGATGAAGATCCCATTACTCCGAAATACCCAGGGGTTTGTCTTTATGCTCCTAAGGGAGTCGTAAAGTTGGCTGAATACTGAAAAGTGTAAAGGCTGGAACTAGAAACTATTATTGTAAATTTTAACTTTTTAGGACATCAATAAGTATCCTCTTACTTTAAAATTAGTAATTCAAGTCTGAATATGCACCTACCTTTAAATGCTCCAATTTTTTGAGGAGAGGTCACTATTTCTTTTCAATTATTTGAAGGCTCACGATTTTATAAAAGAGTTGATATCTACTGGTTATCAATTTATATTCAGAAATGTTGTATTCAGTCATAGCTTTATATAGGTCTATTGAAGAACTTTTACCTACCTTATAACGCTCATTTAGAGCCTCATAATTAATTTTATTAGCTTCATATGACGCCTGAATTGCCTTTAGTTCTTCCTGTGCTGCCTGATACTCAATAATAGCCTGTGTGTGTATTTGTCTTCTTTCAACAATTTTTTTCTCCTTTTCATATAACAAAGATTTCGCTGCTAATTTTTCTGAGTATATTGTATTTTTTGTCCTGAAACCATCAAAAATTGGCATTGTCAATGAAAGATTACCATACAGAGTCCTGTTTTGATTCAACTGGTCCCAAAAAGTTATTACTTTACCGGTATGAATATTTTGACGCTGGGAAGAATAATTTGTACCATAACTTCCATTAAATACCAAAGTTGGAAAGTAATTTGTTCGTGCCAGTTTTATTTTTAAGTTTTGCAGATCTAGCTGTCGATCGATACTTTTAACATAAAGATCACTGCGCTGGTCAAAGGAAGTTATTAAAGGTATTTGCTCAAGTTCTTTAGGTAGAAACAATTGAATATCTTCTGACTCACTTATATCTAATATCTGTTTTATCTTTAACATAGAAAGCTCATAAGCATTTTTAGTTGTTACCGTATTTAGATTATCATTAGCAAATTTTGCTTTCGCCTGAGCCAAATCAATTAATGTTCTTTTACCTACATCCATCAGAGTTTCCTCTTGTTTAACTTGTTCTGCTGACAATAACCGCTGGCTCTTTGATGCTTGCCAAAGATCATGGTTGATAAGAGTTTGTGTGAATACTGCCAATAGCTGGAGTTCCAGCTCCTGTAGCAGCTTCTCTGTCTCGATTTCTGCAATACCCCAATTAGCTCTTTCTACATCCAAAGCCAACAGTTTCTGTCCGCCTTGAAATAACACGACCGTAGTTCCCAAATTACCCGTTGCATAATTAGACCATTGGTTTCCTGTGATCAGTTTTCCTGAAACTGGATCAAAAACCAACCCCATCGTATGTTGATTGTTTGCAGTGAAAGTGAGGTTTGGATACAGGTTTCCACGCGCAATATTAACATTATTGATAGCTATTTTTTCCTTTAAAAAACTCTGTTTTAAACTCATATTATTTGTATACAAAAGATCTTTAGCACTTACCCAATCTATTTGTCGCTGTGAAAACACAAGTTTAGGTATCACAACTAATAGATTTATAAAAACAATTTTTATTAATCTCATCTTGAATGACCTATATATTTAAGGTTATCAAAAAAACGTTCGATCAGTCGGCGATCTTTTGTAACAATTTCGACAGTCCCTTTCGCTTCGAATTTAAAGCCTAGCGTTGTACCATAATTGGTTTTCAATCCATCAGGAAATACTAACGTTACCAAATAGGATTCCATTGCTGAGCCATTTTCAAGATTCACTGTGCTGGATACAAGACCAATATTCTTTACTACAGCTTCAATGTAACCGTATTCCAGATATGGATAGTCTGCCATCTTAACTATGGCTTTCTGACCAACTTTGACCTTACCAGCGCCTTGAATAGGTAACATAACTTTCCCTAGAGCTACATTTTGTTTTGGAACTATTGAAAAAATAGCCTCTCCTGCTTCTACAAACTGATTGTTATTCCAAAATTTCAAAAACTGAGCTTCCCCTTCGATAGGAGACACCATGAGATATTGTTTCTCCCAAATATTCATCTTATCGATAAGATTGTTATAAGCTGTCAGTAAATCTAAATCCAGCTGTAATTCTTTTTCTGTTTTTGTTATTCTATTTTGTTGGATTGAGTTTTCGGTCGTACTAATCTGCTCTCGAACAGAACCAGAATTACGAGCCGAGCTTTTCATCTGATCCTCAGCAGTCAAATGACTGGCAAGAGACTGTTCATATTCTGCTTCGCTAATAAGGCGTTTGGCGAGTAAAATTGAATCGCGTTGCAATAATTTATCCGACAATTTCAAATTTCTTTGACTAAGATTCTCCTTATCTCGCAAAGTGGTCAGTGCAACTTCTTGCTCTTTTAGTATCCGAGATAAAGATTGTTCTTGTTTTTCATACAACTGATGATCTTGATAATCTGACAGTTGTTTAAGTGCCGATAAAAAGGTGGTATATGGAATAGTAAGATCTCCAAGGTTGATATTTTTTGGGAGTTTATTATAAATAATTCGTGAATTGATCACGGGGAATCTAATGGAATCAATTTGGGTCTTGATATATTTTACTTTGTTAGGATCAGCGGAATTATCTACCCAGGCAAGCAGATGATCTACTTTCACTTTGTCTTGTGATTTAATATTATTCAGCCGTAAACGCCCTCTTTGTGCTGAAACGATCTTTAGAGGGGATTTCTCAGCAGATACCGTCACCTCACCAGTGACGATATCAGGATATTTTACTACGAATCCAAAGAAAATCAATAACGCGACGATCAAACAAACTAAAAATGTAACATTTCGCGCAAATGTAGTAGGCATACGCTCAATGATATCTCGAACTTCTTCGGTTCTTTCCTCTCTTATTATGTTTGGTTCATGCATATACTTGGTCTTTAATTTGTTAAAGTTGTCATCTCCGTTTGACTATCCACCAGTTCGAAATATCTCCCCTTTCTTTCCATCAAGCTTTCGTGATCACCTACCTCGGCGACATATCCATCTTTCATAACAATAATTTGGCTGGCCTTGCGGATTGTGCTCAGTCTATGTGCAACCACAATCACTGTCTTCCCATTGAACACCTCATCAAGTGCAGTCGTTATTTTCCTTTCATTAATAGTATCGAGGGCATTGGTAGCTTCATCAAAAAATAATATGTCAGGATTTTTATATAATGCTCTAGCGATCAAAACACGCTGTTTTTGCCCACCGCTCAGCCCTCTTCCATTTTCGCCCATCTGAGTATAATATCCTAATGGAAGTTGCTCAATCTCTTGTATAACATTTGCTGCTGTTACAGCTTTCTTAAGTCTTTCATTGTCGGGACTTTCGTCATCTAGAATGATATTATTTAAAATGGTGTCATTAAAAATCTTTCCATCCTGCATTACAGCGCCGCAGCGGTCACGCCATTGACGTAAACTAATGTTATTGATATTCATATTTCCGATAAGAATATCACCATAACTAGGTGAATACAATCTTAAGAGCAATTTTAACAAGGTTGATTTCCCAGATCCGCTATCTCCTACAATTGCTGTCACTTTACCTCCGGGAATATGCAGAGATATATTCTTAAGAATAAGAGGAGATACTGGTGTGTACTGAAAGGAGACATTCTTAACATGGATATCATGACTTCCAGCTAGTTCCATATTATTTTTACCGGTATCTTCATCTTCGTCTCTTAACATCTGAACCTCATTTAACCGAAGAAAACTGATTTGAGCAGATTGAAATGATACCATGAACATAATAAATTGCTGGACGGGACCATTCAACATACCAATAATAAATTGTGTAGAAATCATGATACCAAAGGTTATTTCACCAGATATTACAGCTTTTGCACAAAAAAAAGTGATCAATAAGTTTTTGACACTGTCAATGAAATTAGCACCTAGGTTTTGTACATTATTAATTCCTAGCATTCGAAGATTAACTTTAAATAAGCGCGCCTGTATTCCCTCCCATTTCCACCTTTTTGCTTGTTCATAGTTATTTATTTTAATGTCCTGTATACTTCCGATAGTCTCTACCCAATAACTTTGATTTTTGGCGGTCAATTCAAAATAATCCCAGTCTAATTTTCTTCGAAGTCTCAGAAACAACATAACCCATAAGATATACAGAATACTACCACTAATAAAAATATAAAAGATCGTGGAGTTGTAAATCAATAATACTATGCTAAAAATAGCAAACGTTAAACTCGAGAAAAGAAGATTTAAAGAATTGTTCATAATAAAACTTCGGATCCGCTCATGGTCGTTAGCACGTTGTAAAATATCGCCCAACATTTTATTCTCAAAGAAAGAAACAGGAAGTTTCATTAACTTGATTAAATAATCTGAAATTAAAGCAATATTGATCCGAGAAGATATATGTTGTAATATCCAATCTCTTACCGCTGAACTTAAGGTAATACTGACAATCAATGCTAAGTTTGCCACTAAAACTATATTTATAAAACTGACGTCCTTTGTCTGAATACCAACATCAATTACAGCTTTTGATATAAAAGGTAATACAGCCTGCATTGCAGTAATGAGGAGCATTGTTATCGCTAGGTAGTAAAAGCTGTTTTTATAGGGTAAGAAATATCCAGTTATATTTTCAATCAGCCTGCCACGCTCAGCCTTTTCTCCCACCTGTCTCTGTTTAAAATCTGCTTGAGGTTCGAGAACAAGGACAATACCAGAGTTTCTATTTTCATTTTTTTTAATCCATTTTTCTTGAAACTCACTCATAGCGCATTTTAAGTGACCTTTAGCAGGATCGGCGATGTAGAATAAAACTTCCCCGTTTCCCTTTTTTTTAATATTATAAATTACTACAAAATGTTTGTCTTCCCAATGAACGATAACTGGAAGAGGAACTTTCGTTACTAAAGCATCTATTGGACAACGAACGGCAAGAGATCTTATACCGATTGTTTCAGATGCGTGGGAAATTCCTGCTAGCGAAACCCCTTCCCTCGTATTACCACAAAGGTCCCGGAGATATGGAAGAGAATAATATTTGCCATAGTATTTTGCAATCATCTTAAGACAGGCGGGACCACAATCCATCTGATCAAGTTGCCTGTCCATAGGAAATTGGATAATTTTCATTCTTGTTATAATAAATAGGTTTTAACGAGTGTGGTTAATTCAACTTACTAACGACTCCAATTTTGTTTTTCCAATCGCTTAATACTCTGTTGAACTTTCTATTAGCTTTTAGTGGCAGCTATAGTCACCTGTTCCATCATACTACAAAATTAAAGCACATGCAATTAGAAGTATCAATGAAACCTTAGTTAAAGAATAATGATTTTTATTTTTCAGTATATTCATTGACAATTCATCTAGCTTTTTTTGATCGATCTTTTAATGATATTTTTAAAAATTATCACCTTGTTTATTATAGCCTTTGTTTCAATCCTAAATCATCAAATTAATTAAGACTGAAAAACAAATAGTCATCCGAAGTTGATTAAAAAGGTATAAATTACTGCTGCATAGAGAACAACTCTAAATTGTTTCTATCCTCAAGGAACGCCCGTATTTGAGGTGGTTAATTTTCCGAAAATCTACGATTTGGCTTTCTATTTGATGAAATAAAAATAAATATGTAATATTCGATCAGTCCAAAGAAAGCGCATTTAGATATTTAGAAGGGACAATTGTCACTTTTCCATTCTTATGTAACTGGATAAAAAATTTAATATTGCTTCTTCCATTTACACCAGAATCATAAATACCAGAAGACCATTTATTTTCCTTATTTCCAAATACTCGTAGGGCCGCTTCAGAAAATGAAGATTTTTTGCCCACAATCAATTTTAAGTCATTAAGAGTCATCGGAGATGTTCCTTTTTCTGAGATACCTTGTAGTACGATTATTGAATCAAGCACAACCGTATTTTTAGAATTTTGTACTTCATCCCCAATTTGTTTTTCAATATCCTCATAATTCCCATTATATCGCGCTGCCCATCCTGTAAATATTAGTGATTTCTCCCCAGAATTAAGACGGTAAGATTGGACTACACTATCGGGAAATATCTTTGAAGTAAATACCCAGTGTGTTGGAAAATTTTGTTTTTCCATTCCATATAGCTTGGACACCGATAACCTTGGAAATGTAAAATTAAGCTTTCCATATTTATTTTGAAGATCCAAAACATCACCTTTGAACGCCATATCATAAAAAGTTCCCTTAGATGATCTATCATTAATTCTGATGACTGAGGGCTTACCTTCTTCAAACCACACAACAACAGATTCTATATCAGAATGGTTTTCAAATAATTTTTTATTGGTATTATCAAGACAGGTAGTACTGAAGGCAACAATAGAAGAGGCCACTCCTTCTTTATATTTAAATGTTTGAGCACAAACTTCCAGTGTAGGACCAAAACATAGTATGATTAGTAATACAAATATTTTCATAAATAAATAATAATTCAATATTTTCATAAGTCAACATTTGGAAAATACACATTTATTGTATCTATCAAAACTAGGAACTATCTATTCAAGAAAAACAGATTTTGTTTAAAACATTAATTTATTTTACTCCTACCTTTGATTTCTACGTTAATTTGTTTTTAATCTATAAAATTTTTCACCAGCAGCAGTATGGTACCGATCAAATAAAACTGAATAGTCTTGATTCTCTTCAAAATTGAACCCTCCTGCTTTCCAACTATACTGTCCGTTCGAATTTCTAACAGCTGCATGGACAGGACTAGTCATTGTACTATTATTATAAAAAACAACTATTGAAGATTCACTTTCGTAACATTCTTCATAAAACATATTTATATATTGATTAAACTGCAATGCTTCATCTTCAGGCGTTCCATGATTATCAGCAAACCAATATTCATCCAGTCCCGCGGCATACCCAAAACAATTATATTTTTCTTTAGGAGTTGGAACCCGAAAACCTCCCATATTAGTATCATAAACCTGATCGACCTTATACAATTTAAACTGATAACCACCTGCTGTTAAGAGGTATTCATCCATCATCAAAGTTGCATCATAACCTGCACCGTTATTATAGGTATGATAACCCGTCGCATAAGCAATAATATGACCGCTGGAATCTTTTAACCAGGGATCAATGCCACTATATCCATAGAAAGGAGGGGCATAAATGACCCACCCGCCGCTATTTAGATTTACCCATGGATTGAAATTAAAATAAGAACCATACATATTCTGGTAACTCATAGAATAATTCCCAGGTATAATTGACGGTCCATAACCTGCATTATAATGGTAGTTCCCATCACTATCTATCGTCATCTTAAACCCCAAAGACTGAAAATACACAATATAATCATCAACTGTCCCTCCTCTTCCTCCGTTAATTTCTGAAAGTAGCTCCAGTCTCTCAAAAGGTGAATGCTCTAAAGACAATTCTTTCTCAAGCTCTTCAAAAGATAATTTTTTATCGGTCTTCATATTGATTAGTTATGGTTATTTAATTAAAAATAATAAATATTTAAATAACCTTGCATATAATTGAAAAAAAAATTATGTTAGTAATATTAAATTCGCTACAGTTCATGTAAAATAAACTAAACCAATATTAATATGCGACTTACACATCACTTAAACTAAATTTTATGAGGGGATTCTCCGTTATAATGCCTACTTACAATCAATCGAGTTTTATTCTAAGAGCTATAAAAAGCCTTGAAAAACAAACATTTAAAACCTGGGAATTAATTATTATTGACGATGGATCAACTGATGAAACAGATAGATATATTAAAGATTTGGTAAATACCAGTAAACACAGAATAAAACATATTAAAAATGAAGAAAACAAAGGGATAGGTTATTCAATAAATCAAGGTATTGCGGCTGCATCTTTCGAATACATCGCCTATCTTCCTTCCGACGATTTTCTTTATGAATCTCATCTTAGTGAGCTTTTTAATGCACTGGAAAAATCAGAAGACATTATTCTTGCATTCAATGGAATGCAATATGAATCAAATAATTCTCTTACAGTCACTCACGATTTTGAGACAAAGACCACAAGAAGTAACTATTGTCTTCAACTAGTTCAGGTAGCACATAAAAAAACCGATGACAAATGGGTGGAGAGATCCGAATGGGTCTCTGAAAATCTCTTTTATTCATTTTGGCAAAAATTAACATACAGGGGAACATTTTATCCAACACATAAAATAACATGCTATTGGACATCCCATCCATTTCAAAGACATAAGATTATGTCGGAACAATACGGAGGAAACTTAAATTATTATAGAAACTTTTATGGGGTTAAAACACCTTTAAAAATAAAAGCTTCTGACGATAAATTTGTTGACGAAGTAAAAATGTATGAAAAATTTGTTAAGCCCGCCACAATTAGTATTCGTGAATCTAGATCTCTAAAAATACTAATTGTGGGTGAGCTCGGATATAATCCAGAAAGAATTTTTTCATTTGAAACGGAAGGGCATCAATTGTTCGGGCTTTGGTTAAATAGACCACCATATTCTCATATCAATGTAGGCCCTATCCCTTTCGGGGGCATTGAACATATTAATTTAGAAGACTATAAAAATCAGATAGCTAGAATAAAACCCGATATAATATATGCTTTATTGAATTTCTGTGCTGTTGATCTTGCATATGAAGTTATGTTAAACTTTCCAGACATTCCTTTTATCTGGCATTATAAAGAAAGTCCGCAGGTTGCTATAGCTGCAGGGACTTGGAACAAACTTATTCACCTATATACCCATGCGGATGGTAGAATATATATCAATGAAGAATGTAAGGAATGGTATGAACAATTTTTGCCAGAAGAGTCTTCTAGGAAGAATAATAACTTCATTTTAGACGGAGATTTACCTCATCAAAAATTCTTTACAGACGAATTTTCACCTAAATTATCCGAAACATTAGGCGGAGTGCACACTGTAGTTGCAGGCAGAATGATAGGTATTAATATGAATGATATGCATGCACTAGCGGCTAGTAATATTCATTTACATTTATATACAGAAAGTTATCATCAAAAAAATAGAGATCTTGTAAATCAGCTTAAAACTAGGTTCCCTGATCATTTTCATATCCATTCCCATTGCCGAAATTCAGAATGGGTGTCAGAATTTTCAAAATATGATGCAGGTTGGTTACATCTTTTTAGAAGTAACAATTACGGAAATATTGAACTAGCAGGCTGGGATGATTTAAATATTCCAGCGAGAATTTCCGTGCTAGCTGCGGCTGGGCTCCCCGTTATTCAGAGGGATAACAGGGAACATATTGTTTCTATTCAATCTATTGCTAAAAAAATTGATTTTGGAGTATTTTATAAGGATTACAATGAGTTAGCAGAGAAACTCAATGATAAAGCAAATATCAAACGTCTAACCGACAATATCATTAGAGAAAGAAACTATTTCAACTTCGATTACCATCTACCCCTCTTAGTTAGTTTTTTTAACCATATCATTACCGCCAAAAAGAATGAGAGATAATTTTAAATACATGAAAGAACTGTTAGCGATCAGCAACACCATTTTGCTCTACCATCCAACAGTTACATCATTAAGTTTCCTAGAAGGCAGATTAGGAATCACTACTTTATTTTATAAATTCTCAGAGTTGACTGGACAAGAGCAATATAAGCTAATTGCTAATGAAACCATTCGTGAACTATTTGTAAAATTCAAAACAAAAAAAATTGCTATTTTCAATCTGTTCGAAATCGGATTAGGAATCTCGATTCTAATCAAAAAGGGTTATATTCAAGAAGATTTCAACTCTCTTTTAAAAGAAATCGACAAATTACTCTCGAATTTAAAACCAGAGATTGCTAAAAATATTAAAGACAATTCAAAACTCGCCTGGGCAGGAGTGTACATTTTGAATAATACTGGGAATTCGGACTATGAGAGACAACGTTTAATAAATAAGGCCCTTGGTATTTATGAAAGTATCGATTCATATAGTCATTTTTCCACAATTGAGATAATTGCTCTGTTTTACTTTTTTCTAACAATTTTAAAGGATCAAATCTACACAAATAGATCATCTCTACTATTGAAGAAAATAGATAAAGAGTTGTTTTCATATCATACTGTCAAATTAGATTATGATTATCAAATTTTGTTCAGTTTCTTTGAAACGAAAAAAGATTCACCTATACTTTATTTACCACATCTCTCGAATGGTTTGAAAAATAATCCCTCTGAATGTAACAATAATGAAAAATGTATAAAGGAAAGTCTTCATTCTTTTTTATTTGGATCAACGTTGTGGACGCAAAGTTTGGAACCTGACTTTCCAACAATGGTAATGCAAAAACAATTCAGAATTACCGATAACCATTTCTCTCTCAATAATGGTTTCGCAGGATTAGGCCTAGCTATCTTATGTCATGAAAAATATTTGATTGCCAATAACAAAATACCCCATTAATTTTATATCTCTCCAAAATGAGCAAAAAATATGATTATCTAATAATAGGAGCGGGACTTTTTGGATCTATTTGTGCATATGAATTACAAAAAAGAGGATTTAGCTGTCTTATCATTGAAAAACGAGATCACGTTGGAGGCAATATGTACTGTGAAAACGTAAATGGTATAAACATACATATGTATGGTGCTCATATTTTCCATACAAATGACGAAAAGATATGGAAATACATTAACAAATTTGTTTCATTTAACAATTATAGACATTCCGTTATCGCAAATTATAAAAATGAGATTTACAACCTTCCATTCAATATGAATACATTTTCAAAACTTTGGAATGCTGTTTGCCCAAATGACGCTCGTAATATTATAGAATCACAGAAAATTCCGAGTAGCTCTAAAATTAAAAATCTTGAAGAGCATGCTTTAGAAACAGTTGGTCAAGATATATATGAAAAGCTCATAAAAGGTTATACAATGAAGCAATGGGGCAGATTACCTTCTGATCTGCCCGCTTCAATATTAAAAAGAATCCCTTTAAAATTCACTTTTGACAATGATTATTTTAGTGATACTTTCCAAGGGATACCTAATGGAGGATACAATAAATTATTTGATCAACTTCTCACCAATGTGGAAGTAAAACTATCAACAGACTTTTTCGAGGAAAAAGTCCAATTAATGGCTTTAGCAAAAAAGATTATCTATACTGGACCGATCGATGCGTTTTATAATTTCGAATATGGCCACTTAGATTATAGAAGCCTGGAGTTCAAGCATAATATTTTAGATTGCAACAACTATCAAGGAGCACCCGTTGTAAACTATACTGATATTGATGTTCCATATACACGAATTATTGAACATAAGCACTTTGAATTTTCTAATACTCCATCAACAGTTATCACTTATGAATTTCCTAAAGCATTTGAAAAAAATAGCGAACCTTATTACCCTATAAATGATGAAAAAAATAATAGATTATATAGACAATATCAACAAAAGGCGAAAGAGGACAAAAACATAATTTTTGGAGGACGATTAGCGGAATACAAATATTATGATATGCATCAAATTATTGCTTCAGCACTTGCTAAAATCAAAGACGAGACCTCAATCTGATTTGCTTCATCTTATGTTTTCGACTGATATAGCCTTGCAGTTTGTCTTGTCTTGAAAAAAACTTTACAGATTTAACCATTTGATTTGTATTTCGATGGCCGTACGGCACCTTATAATAACAATAAAAAGTCTTTGGAGCTATATATTTCTATTCTGAAGGGCTGGGTGTTGAAGAAAAGAATCTACAAGTACTAATAGATTGCCGAGAGAAATTCGAAAGAAATATTGATGTGAAGTTCAAAATTTGGACTTCGCATCTTTTTATTATATACGATTTAGATTCCTTGATAAATTTTATTATCTTTAAGTAAAGCCTAAAATCGGCACCTATTTTGATTATATAACCTTATATTTGCAAAAATTTTTGAGTACAGCATAATGGCAGCATTGGAACAAATAAAGAGCTTGATTCGCTCATTTGGCGAAGGAGACGAAAGTCGTTTCTATGCTACTGCTATGCAAATAGCTGCCGCCGAAGCGCGCCAAGGCCATACAGCCTTAGCCGAAGAGCTCAAAAAAATGATCGACAAAGCTAAACTCTCTAAAAGTAAAGAGTCTGTTCTGATCAAAAAGCTTCCTGTCAATAGTGCTCAAAAAGAATTAGACGATTTACTGGAATTAGTGCGCCCTGAGGTAAAACTCAAAGACATGGTACTCTCAATGAATGTACGAAATTCTATCCAGCGTGTACTCGATGAGCAACGTAAAATAGACATTCTTGAAAGTCATGGTCTAAGTGCTCGTAGAAAGCTTCTTTTTACTGGTGCTCCAGGCTGTGGTAAGACAATGAGTGCTCACGTACTAGCGAGTGAACTGGGCCTCCCCCTATTCATCATCAGGCTCGATGGATTGATTAGTCGATATATGGGTGAATCCATTGCCAAACTTCGTCTAGTATTTGACGCAATGCGTGATTTTAGAGCTGTCTATCTTTTTGATGAGTTTGATAGCATTGGTACCTCACGCTCTGCTGGAAATGAAGTTGGCGAAATAAAACGTGTACTCAATAGCTTCTTGCTACAGATTGAAAAAGATGATTCAAGAAGTTTGATAATCGCTGCAACTAATCTACCTGAATCTTTGGATGTGGCGCTATTCAGACGCTTTGATGATATCATACAGTTTCCTCTACCTACGGAGGAAGATATTCACCAATTATTTGATTTAGAATTCACTGGGTTTGACCTCCCCTCTACTATAGATCTAAGAAAAGTTACTCATAAAGCCATCGGATTAAGCTTTGCAGACATTCACCGTATTGTAAGTGATGTATGGAAAGATTATCTAGTTTATGGTGATAAAAATGTGAGTGAAGAAAAAATACTACATTATGTAGAAGGAAGGAAAAGACCTTTTTAAGGGACTTATTCTTTTTTCAATATGCCAGAAAATAACCTACCCCATCTAGAAATAGATGGAAATTTTTATGATGCCAAAAATTACACCTCTACTATTCGAGGAGGACATACAGTTTTAGCTCGTAGCGAAATTAATCGTCAACAACACGGAAACTCCGTTGAAGTCAGATTTAATGAAGCTTTAGTCGATTTTCGCGAAGGGAAACAACCTCAAGATTTCGTTTATCTTGTTTTTAAATCTGCTTTAGGATTTGAGCTGGATATTGATAAGTTTGACGATAAATCTAATTTTCGTATTGCATTCACGCGAATTTGTAAAGAAACCGACGAATTTGGAAATCTCATCGAGTATCAAGAAGCGGGGATTTATTTAGACAAAAAATCTATTAAAGCCTTTTTAACTAAAATAGATAATTTCATAAAAAAAGATACTTGGCAGAGTATCAGAAAAGGAGACCCAAAACCCCAAAACAATTCTCTCATCGCCAACATAGATGACATCAGAGCAGCCACATTAAAGGCTTTTTGGCAAGAGCCAGAAATTGACTTTCCTGACCTGGATATAGATGTTTGGTGGGAAGTCTGGCTTGATTACGACGGCAATAAAGAGCATATTAACCATTGCAAATCCTTAATGGAACAAAACGGCTTACAAATTGGTCGGCAGTGGAGCTATTTCCCAGAACACGCGGTCGGTTATATCAAAGGATCTGCTCGACAAATGGAAAGTCTTCTGTATTTGGAATGCCTAAGTGAATTACGCAAACCCCGAGATCTAGCAGACTTTTTCACTCACGCAGAGCGATTAGACCAAGATAACTTGATCAATGATCTTTTACCAAGGGTAACAAACAATGCACACGAACACGGTGTATCGATCTGTCTATTAGACACAGGGGTCAATCACGGTAATCCTTTACTCGCTCCCCATATTAAACAGCGAAATCTTTTAACAGTTTTCCCTGATGGACATGTTGCAGATAGAACAAATATTATAGGTGGTCACGGAACGCCAATGGCCGGTTTAGCACTTTACGGAGATTTAGCAGATATACTAGGAACTAATCATCCTGTAAATATTTCGCATGAATTTGAGAGTGTAAGGATTATCGACCATACTAATCCACATTATCCTCAAAATTATGGATTCGTAACCACTGAGGCTCTTTCCACAGCGGAGGTTATGAATCCCTTTCATAAACGAGCTATTTGCATGGCTGTTTCTACAGATCATTATCAACATTTTGGGACACCTTCACTATGGTCTGCAACAATTGATAATCTCTCGTATGGATCAGAAGAGATAAATGATAAAAACCTATTTATCGTTTCATCTGGAAACTTATTGGACGAAGTTCGAAGCGGCTACCCACTTGTGAATGATGACCATAGTATAAATGACCCTGGGCAGGCATTTAATGCCTTAACTGTGGGTGCTTATACACTGAAAGATAGCATAGATTTAACTATCCATCCTCAATCGGAATTGCTTGCGAATCGTGGAGCAATGTCTCCTTGTAACACAACCTCAGTCAATTGGGCAAATGAATGGCCTAGAAAACCAGATATTGTGATGGAGGGTGGTAATCAAGCATTGCAATATGGTGGAGTGTTACGTCCTGATTCGCTGCAGCTGTTAAGCACATCACGTGGCACCACGCTGAAATGGTTAACATCATTTGGAGATACAAGTGCAGCGACAGCCTTAGCTAGTCGATTTGCTGCACAATTGTATATTGCCTATCCTAATTTTAGACCGGAAACAATAAGAGCTCTCATTGTCCATTCCGCGGACTGGACCCCCGGCATGTTAAATAATAGAAACATAAGCCAATTATCAGCTGCCGAAAAAATGAAGCTATTACAAACAGTAGGTTATGGTGTACCGAATCTCACTAGAGCAATTAAAAGTGCTTCTAATTCACTCACATTAATTTGCGAGGCAGAGCTGAAACCTTATAAGTTAAAGGGTTCGGATATCAAAACTGATAAATTCCATTTTTACGACCTACCATGGCCAAAGGACGCACTTCTAGACTTATTCGATACCCCAGTTAAAATGACGGTCACCCTTTCTTATTTTATAGAACCCAATCCAGGAAATAAGAGATATGCAAAAGCAAATAATTACGTGTCGCATGCATTAAGATTTAAAATGATTGATGTAAATGAGAGCATAAAGGCCTTCAAAAAAAGAATAAGCGCAGATGAAAGAGATGACGATTACCAAAAAGAAGGACAAGAGAGAAATTGGAGCCTTGGAGAAAAACTTCGAAATAAAGGTTCTGTCCACAAAGACATTTGGGAAGGTACAGCCGCAGACCTTGCAACCCGAAATGTTATTGCAATACACCCTACAACGTGCTGGTGGAAAACCCGCAAAAAACTAAAACGCTATGAAAATATAGTTCGGTATAGTCTAATCATTAGTATTGCCTCCCCAAATAATGATATTGATATCTATACTCCTGTAAAAAATATGATCGAAGCTAAAGTAGCTATTCCTGTTGAAATTAAAATTTAACCATGTTGAGGTAAGTGGATGGTTAAAAACATCAGGATCTGAAACCAGATACATAAATCAGGGGATTCGAAGTAAAAGAATCAAGAGCTCAACTATCAACATATAGATAAAGTAAAATAACATGATGTATATTAGCCAAATCCGAAATAAAAAACCTTTGGACGACCGCGAACATTATCCGTATAGTATCCCGTCATTGTCAACACTGGATGAACTAAAATTTCGGAATCCTGTGACCTTCATCGTCGGAGAAAATGGTATCGGAAAATCAACACTAATAGAAGCTATAGCCATAAACGCAGGTTTCAATCCTGAAGGTGGAAGCCGCAATTTTAATTTTAGCACCATGGATTCCCACTCTGCTTTATTCGAAGACATCCAAGTAATACGAACGGCATATCGCAACAGAGATGGCTATTTTCTCAGGGCTGAAAGTTTTTATAATGTAGCCACGGCAGTAGATCAATATGAGGTTCAGAAATTCTATGGTGGATCGCTACATGAACGTTCTCACGGTGAAAGCTTTCTATCTTTATTACATCATCGGCTAAACGGCAACGGACTCTATATTTTTGATGAGCCAGAATCAGCACTGTCTATCATAAGCCAGCTAAACATGCTGAGCAGAATAAGAGAGCTTGTAGAACTGAGATCCCAATTCATTATCGCAACACACTCCCCCATCCTAATGGCCTATCCCGAAGCTGACATCTACCGGGTATCTGAAAATGGAATAAAGCTGATTGCGTATCAGGATACTGAACAATACAAATTGATGAAGTATTTTATGAATAACCACGAACGGATGTTATCCGAATTGGGCTTCGATTTTTAAATCAAAAAAATGGAAAACATAAATAAATGCAAAGAACTTATTGGGAAAATATATGTGTTATATATCAAAAGTAAAGTTGCACTAGCTGAAGCACATTTAACAAGAAGCACGAAACTCTATTTTGAAAAGTTCAACACCAAAAATGATCCCGAAATTAACATCGAAATATTAGATTATTTGGTCACCAGAGAATCGCCTGTTTACGCAGAGCTTTCAAGAAAATGTTGGGTCCTATTTGTCCTCGAAATAACCAAAATCTTATCAAAATCCAAAGGAGAAAAATTTGGGATTGGAAAGCTGTACAATAAACTAGTACACAAAGAATTCAAAGAAGATATTTCTCTTGATTGCTTTAGCGAGATTTTAAAGATGATCGAAGATAATGATCAAGATTCAACACTTAGTAAGCTAAAATTGCTACGTGATAAATTTTACGCTCATACAGACAACGAAATCAATATTATAACACAAGACTTATTTCCTACCTACAATGAAGTTTGGGAATTAATGGATGCCATAGAACGATTTTTAGTAGCAATCTACTCAGAATACGATGCTGGTATAGATTTACGAATTGATAGATTTCTCAATAAGTATGCAAGAGAATTTGAAAAGACTTATAAATATTTTCAAACTACAATGGATATCGCAGATATCTACCGTTTAGAAAGGCATTTCAGTAAATTGGAAATTGAGAGTTTTAGAAAAAAATAGTATTGGTATATAAAAATTGTATATTTTCCAAATTAATTAACAAGTCTAATTGTTACGGGATACCATAAAATATGCTTCTCATCTAACTGTATTTTAGATAAAAACATTTTTTATATGGAAACAATTAAAGCAATCAAACCGGGGCCAAAGCCAAACAAACCTGATGGCACGCCCGACAAAAGACGACGGGTTACTCCGGAAACGAAACCCAAACATCCGGATCTGAAACCGCATAAGCACAAACCCGGGGATTCTAAGTAAAGGAATAAGGGCTTCAGCTATACTTTTTAGCTGAAGCCCTTATCTGTACGTCGCAATTTTAATAAATTTCCAAACTGTACAATAGTGCAGATTCCTTTGACTATGGCATTAGAGGTTCTATTCCAAAGTAAAATCTATAATTTCTCGTTTCTATACTACAACCATTTGTAATCACACATTGTAGAACAAGCCAACCACCTGATCCTTTAGAACTGACTTGCACATAGTCCCCACTTGCTGTCCAAGATACGATCGGGCTCCCAGCCGATTTAGAAACTAAAGACCATGAATAACTCGTTTGACCTGCCGATTCATAATTATTAAGGTTCATACTACCTTCGTACTTGACATTACCAGTCCCTTGCAGCACTTTAAATGTTTCATAATCATAGGCCTCTAAATGATCTAAGTTTTCAAATCCTATTACCGTGCTGCCCCCTACCATTATATTTTTGTCATAAATTCTTCCATCTATAGTTGATCTCAATTTGACAGTACCATTTGCTGTACCGATTCGAGTCACTTTCCATTGATTGTTGCCCAATGCCGTAAGTGTTGCAACGTTGGAAGCATTTTCAAGTGTTACTGTACCCGGGTTGACAATAGTATAAATATCTTCGGCACATGTCTGCGCTGGACCGGTAATAATAGAAGTAAAATATACATCCATTTTAGACATTTCACCCCATTCGGAACAATTCGATGCTTTTCCTGCCACCATGATCGACCTCAGCTGCGTATCATTTATGTTTAAATTAATTGTAGGTGCTGTTGTGATGGTTTGAATCCCGGTATTCGTCGTCCACAAAAATGAAGCGGCAGGAAAATTCGCATTGACAATATTGGCTGTATAAGTTTTAGTTCCGATAAAATTACCAGGGATTTCCTTATCGCCACTTATATTATAACGGGATGCGGTTTTAACTTTAACGTTCAAATCTAAATAGGTTGAGCCACCTGGTATCCCGCCAGTTCCAGAGATTTCGTACTGAACACGGAGTCTCCATTTACCTTCATCGGTTATATTTCTATTCCATCTAACAACTACAGTATTTGTATTCTGGCTTACAATGGTACCATCAACCACAGACCATAGATAATGGCCAGTATACGAAACTCCGCTGAATGAATATTGATAGTTAACTTCTGGACAAGGATTCGCTTCACCAGATATGACCTGCCCCATCAGTTTATCAGAAAAAAGGGCAAATAAGAATAATATTATAAGATTTATTTTAGTTTTCATTTTTCAATTAATTTAGGTGACCACTCTTCAAATTCTCCATCTTTTACATTTTTAGAAAAGATTTTATGCATATAAATCTTCCCATGCTCTCCCAATGTAATCTCCTGACTACTATAAGATCTTTTACCTGATTCCGCATCTGCATCCAAAATCACAGCGATTAAATACTTTCCGGGACGATAATCTTGCAATTGAATTCCTGAGCTTTTAGTGATATTCTCTGTTTTCACTTCGGTATTTGTTTTCGTATCCAGTGCTATCCCTTCAAGTGCCCGATCTACATCTTTTATGGCAAGTGTCTTATCATCACTAGGCCACATAATAATTGTCGCTTCAACCGGCGATACATAAAATTTTTGCCAAGGATTATATTTAATTGCACTGGTCCGAACGTGAACGACAGACATCTTTTCAGGGATTCCCATAAATGGATTTTGAGGTTGTTGATATAAACTATCTAAACCAATGCTTTCTTCCTCAATAAAGGGCTCATCTACCCTTTTTGAACAACCTGATAAGATTGAAATTAAAATTGGGAGTAATAAAAATTTACTTTTCATGTTATTTATTATTAATGATTAAACGCTTTTAACTTGTCACCAAAACAAAATATATTGATGATCACATGACATTCTATTTTTTTAAGAACCCTCTTTCTAACGCCAAGATTTCGCTTATAGACAGATTACATTTATCTGTCAAGCTGTTTTTAATTAAATTGTGTTTTGCCATATTTTCATTCTTTTAAGTATATAGCAAAAGTAGGCTGGCTTACGCCGCAATTTGAGGAAAAGAAGGGGTAAGTAAGCGGTAGTGAGGAGATACCGAAAAGTCGGGGTTGCCTTTCGCAAATCTGTATTATGTGTAGGAATGCATTGACCTACTACACCCAAAATGAGAGGGGTGAAGGCAGTCATTCTATGTTAACTAAAAAGGGCGCATTTATATCTTTAAATAAGCCCCACTTTGTCTAAATAATATTAATTGTTTTATTTAGCTTCACTTTGGTATAGAAGGAAAATTGTTAAATATGCTGCTCCCCTAAAACT